>NZ_JAPZQJ010000031.1:0-4289 GCF_027530405.1 Microcystis sp. LE19-41.2A
AGAGGTTATTCTCCTCGTAGGTCTCGATGATCTTTTGTCGCAAGTCTAAAGAATAGGGCTTCATCGGGTCGTGGCTCCTGCCTAGGTCTATAATTTATTGTCCTCTTCTATTGTACCTCATGCAAGTGCATACCGCTATAACGCTATTACCCGGAGAATTGAAAGAATTGCTCAAAATGATTCTATTCCTGTTGAGAACCTGACAATTAAGCAGATTCCTGATGATAACTCACTTTATTTAAGTGTAGATCAAGAAGTAATTCTAACGGTGACGGAGCGAGATGCAAAAGCCTATCGTTCAACGCCGAAGGTTTTAGCTCAACAAGCTTTACAAAAAATTCAGGTTGCTATCGCTCAATATCGCCAAGATCGAAAACCCGAACAACTACTTAAGAACATCATTTATACGGTTATAGCCAGCTTTGCCTTCCTGATTATTAGCTTTGCAGTTATCAAAACTTCAGGGAAGCTATTTCCCTTTATTAGACGTTTGATTGAATCCTTGACGCCAGGCATTCAAATCGGGAATGTTGAGATCATATCTTCCTCTAATATAAGCTTTTTTTGGCTGCGAGTTCTTCGGATAATTCGCTTACTTGTTCTCTTTTTATTATTATTTAATTATGCTACATTTGTACTTCGTTTATTTCCCTGGACAAGAGTTTTTGGTGAGAGTATTTTAGGCTATTTTTATCAATCATTAGAACTGGTTTTATCCTCTATTGGCCAATATCTTCCCAATGCCTTTATTATTGCCATAATCATTTTTATCACTTACTACTTAATCGGGCTAATCAAGCCCTTTTTTACAGCAATAGAAAGAGGAAATCTGGTTATTCCTGGTTTTTATACTGATTGGGCTAAACCGACTTACAATATCCTATTAGTCATAATTATTGCCATAGCAGCAATAGTTGCTTTTCCCTATTTGCCCGGTTTTGATTCCCCTGCTTTCCGAGGTGTTTCTGTTTTTCTTGGTCTTCTTTTATCCCTTGGTTCTACTTCGGCAATCGCCAATGTTATTGGGGGAATTATTCTTATTTATACCCGTGCCTTTCGCATCGGAGATCACATTCAAGTAGGAGATGTAATTGGCGATCTAATTGAAAAAAACTTCCTAGTCATCCGCATTTGTACTCCCACTAATAAAATCATTACTATTCCTAACTCATCTTTATTAAGTAGTAATGTGATTAACTTTAGTATTTCCTCGCGGGAGTTAAACAGAAATCTAATTATTCAGACAACGATTACCCTGGGGTATGATCTGCCCTGGCGAAAAGCCCACAAAACCTTAATTGAAGCTGCTCTAGAAACTGAGCATATTCTCAAAGAACCCGCACCTTTTGTCCTGCAAACTAGCTTAGATAATTTTTACATCAGTTATCAATTAAACGCTTACACTAACCAACCCAATTTGATGGTAATAATTTATTCAGAACTCCATCAAAATATTCAAGACAAGTGTAATGAAGCTGGGATTGAGATTCTCTCTCCCAGTTACACCTCCCTACGAGATGGAAATACAACAACCATTCCCGAAAATTATTTACCTTCCGATTATGTCGCGCCTCCCTTTCGCGTTCAATCTTCAGACAATCAGGAAAACAACACATTATGACACCATACCCGTTTTTAGGCTCTCACTTTTGGCGGATTATTAATAGACCTCTTGTAAAAATCAAAAATTGTTGTTAGGAGTAAGTAGCCAGTAGTCAGTAGTCAGTAGTCAGGATAATTAAGAATGAATAATAATCAATTCCATGATCTCTTGACAGATTTTAGGCAATTTAATCCTTATTTTTGCCGTTTTTGAACCATCAAAAATTAATTGTGCAAGAGGTTTAGTTTTGCAAGGGAATAAAGTTGACAATATCTCTTATAGGGTTTCTGATTCACAAGAGGTACATTCCCGATCCTGAACAGCTTAATCAGCAAAGGTTTAAGTGTGCCGCACAGATGCGAGAACCGCTATATTTTATTTAGGAACTACCTCCTAAATAAAAGCCTAGCGAAAACATGATTAAGATGCCAATAATAAATACAATAGACCAGGAAAAAACCGCAAATAAAACAAAACAAGCTGGGAAAGAAATCAGAGTTCCACCAACGAAAAACATACCCACCAAAAGAAGGAGCGGTACTTTAATAGGATGGGTGATTAGTTGATAAAAATCACTAAGAAAACCCAATAAATTATTAAAAATTTTAGGTTTAAACCTTTGAGAAACTTTTTTCCTAAGATAATTTTCAGCATCAGAGTTTAGAGGATAAATCGCTTGAAAGGTTTGGGGTTTATAAATTTCTTCAATCTGATAGGCCCATGCGGTTAATTTGTTTTTATTTTTTCTTCTTTCTGCCAGTTGATTGATCATAATAACCGTACACTTTAGATCACGAGGAATCACTAAACAAGGATTTTTTTCTTGTAATAATGCTTGAAATTGCGGCAGTTTTAAAGCATCATTATGACGGGTATTAGAATCATCATACAAGTGGGTTTTTCTGGTATCTTTTTGATCAAAAGGGTCGAAAGTTGGCTTGTTATTAGTATTAAACCATGCCAATAAATTCGTTAATTTTCCTAATCCTTGCGCTATAAAATAACGATATAATAATACTTCTTCTCTGTTGCGATCTTTCCCTTTACTAATAACAGCAATGATTGACCAAGCCTCTTTTTTATTTTTAACTTCTCGACCGATTATAACAAATTTTTCTTTTTCAGGCACGTTTTGAGGAAAGCAAGGAATTTTTAATAATTCCTCATCAATGGCTTGATAAACCACATCGGGAATCGGCTCTAAGGTACAATTCATAAAGTCTTCTTCGGTGTAATCTTCCACCCACCACAAAACTTGTGTACCAACTTGTGAAGATTGTACTTTAACTCCTGTACTAAATTCGTGAATCTCAATAGTACTCATGATTTTTTGTCAAAAGTAAGGATTATTGCTTAGTATTTATGTACCGTTAATAGCGATCACCTCACCCTAAAATGGGTCTCTATCTATTCTTTTATCGTAGGATAGGGGGGAAGTTATGCAGGGGAGCGGTTAAATAATACAATTTTATTATAGTTGAGATAAAATTTAGGCGAAGCTGGATCAGCGATCGCATTTAACTTCGATAAATGGGATAGACTAAAGAAAGTTAATGAGGATCAAGTCATGACACAAAATGAGTTAATGTTAGAACGATACTTTACTATCCTAAAAACTAGGTTAAACTGTATAGGGAACTTCAACAAAGGGATGTTCAGTTAAGTCGAAATCTTTAGTATTGTGAGTGACTAATTTAAGGTTATAATGAAGGGCGATTGCTGCTTGAATTGCGTCGGGTAATTTCCATTGTATGATCTTTTGATGGGGGAGTTTGTTCAACTTTTTTCTGATTTGTTCACGACGAAGTTGGATAACTAAATCGATGATAGTTTGATCTAATTCTATTAGGTGAAAGTAGGATAAAACTTGTTGAGCTTGATGAAAGGTGGTTTCATCCTCAAATCCAATCAAGACTTCTGCTTTAGTAATGATAGAAATACAAGCATCGTTTTTATGTTTTTTAAGATAGCTGGTTGCTGCTGAAACTCCATTAAAATGGTCAATCAGAATACAAGAATCTATCAGTTTTTTCATGACCATTCCTCTCGAATTTTCTGTTGATATTCTAACCCATCTCCTTTTGTCCATATTCCTTGAGTATTTTCTAAAACCGTTTCAAAATCGGAAGAAGATTCAGCTATATCTTGTTCAACAACCTCAATATTAATATTCAGCTTTGTTCCTTCTTTGAAGGGTAAATTAGAGAGAAGGATTTGCTGAGAGTTATCAAGGGTTATCTGAGTTTGATAGGAAGTCATAAGATTAAGCTATTTGAAGATAGTTAAAATCATTATAGCAGAAGTCAGAATTATGAGGTTGGAAGTCGGAAGTAAAAGCTATACAGAACTAGCTTTTCAACTAATTGACTGTACCTCATGAGATTGGGAAATGTTATATATAACTTTGATGGTTCTTTTTGCTGAATACCGAATTTGAATTGATTTTCTCCCGTCTAATTGATAATAAGATTAAGTGCAGATAGACTTTGATTTTCCTCAATCAAACGCTAATTTATAGGACGCACAACACTTGCGTCCCTACAGTATATAGCAATTCTCTGACTTATGAGGTACAGTAGCAACAGTGAGTAAACCAATTGCGAATATCTTTTTGAGTAACTTCTAACATAGCCAATTCAATCCCTTCTATTAAGTCTTTGTAAGTTCTCGCCTTCAGTTTTCTTAA
>NZ_JAPZQJ010000238.1:0-5125 GCF_027530405.1 Microcystis sp. LE19-41.2A
TGACGATGTTTTGTTCAATTTCGCTCAATCTGATGGTTTTTGGGCGAATTTAGAAACTGCTTTTGGCACAAATTATGATGTGGTTAAGGCGACGGAATTACGACAGCAGTGGAAAAGCCGAAATTTTAGTCAAATTCCCCCAATTGAGGTACTTAGTGGTGAAGTTTTAGGGACGGCAAAAGGGGCCTATTCCAGCAGTACCAATAAGATTTATCTATCAGCATCTTTTTTGAATACGGCCTCGTCAGCAGCGATAGTTAATGTAATTTTAGAAGAAATTGGGCATTATGTGGATGCTCAAATTAATCAGGTGGATAGCGCCGGAGATGAGGGAGAAATTTTTGCTAATTTAGTGTCGGGGAAAAGTTTAACCCCTACAGAATTGGCTCAATTAAAAGGAGAAAATGATCATGCGGTGATAAATCTTGGGGGACAAGCGGTAGAGATTGAGATGGCTTTCTCTTTCGGGACGACAGGTTATAGACAGTTTGGTACATCTGGGGGAGACTCCGGTAGTGGAGTCAGCAGCGATAGTTATGGCAATATCTATGTTACTGGTTACACTAATGGCAGTTTACCCGGTAATACTAATTTCGGAAACAATGATTTCTTTGTCGCTAAGTATGATGTTTATGGCAATCGACTGTGGGTGAAGCAGTTTGGTTCAGCCTATTCTGACTATGCTACAGGAATCAGCAGTGAAAGTAGTGGTAATACCTATGTTTCTGGTCGGACTGAAGGGGGTGAAGATGCCTTTGTTGCTAAGTATAATGCCAATGGTAATCAACTGTGGATGGCGCAGTTTGGCACATCTGGTTATGATTCTGCTACAGGAGTCAGCAGTGACGGTAGTGGCAATGTCTATGTTTCTGGTTATACTGATGGCAGTTTCCCCAGTTATACTAACTTAGGGTCTTATGATGCCTTTGTTGCTAAGTATGATACCAGTGGCAATCCAGTGTGGGTTAAGCAGTTTAGTACATCTAGTCATGACTATGCTGAAGGAATCAGCAGCGATAGTAATGGCAATGTCTATGTTTCTGGTAAGACTTTTGGCAGTTTCCTCGGTTATACTAATTTAGGTTTGTATGATGCTTTTGTCGCTAAATATGATGGTAATGGCAATCAACTGTGGTTGAGACAGTTTGGTACATCTGGTGATGACGAGATTACCGGAATCAGTAGCGATAGTAGTAATAATGTCTATGTTACTGGTAGCACTAAAGGCGGTTTACCCGGTTATAGCAATTTGGGGTCTTATGATGCTTTTGTCGCTAAATATGATGGTAATGGCAATCAACTGTGGTTGAGACAGTTTGGTACATCTGGTAATGACGAGATTACCGGAATTAGCAGGGACATTGATAACAATGTCTATGTAACTGGTTATACTACAGGCAGTTTACCCGGTAATATTAGTGCGGGTGGTAGTGATGCTTTTGTCGCTAAGTATAATGCCAACGGTACTCTAAATTGGGTGAGACAGTTTGGGACATCTGCTGCGGACTCTGCTAATGGAATCAGAATTGACAGTAGTGGTAATGTTTATGTTACTGGTGATACATCGGGGGGTTTACCTGGTAATAGCAATTCGGGAAGTAGTGATGCTTTTGTTGTTGGCTTTGATAGTGATGGGAACATACTGAATAATATTTACTCTAATAACTTTGAAACTAGCGCGGGAAGTGAATGGTCGAAGACAAATCGCTCAACTACTCCCATTGGAGGAAGGAAGTTTCTGGGAGAGTTTAGCAATGATACGGTTAGTCTAACTTTAAATAATCCTCTACTGAACAATAACACGGTTACTGTTGAGTTTGACTTGTTTATTATCGGTAATTGGAGTGGAAACGGCGGTGAAGACACTTTTACCCTGGCGACTTCAAACGGTCAAACCCTAGTAAATACTACATTTGCTAACTCTAATACTTATCCCCCGGCCTTCCAATCCTATCCTAATAGTACGGGTCAAGGTAACTATTCGCCCGGTACAGGTGCAGTTGAAAACAATACTCTGGGTTACATAAATACGTTTAACAATCCAAACGATTCAGTCTATCATCTCACTTATACTTTTACCAATCCTTCTAATGCTCTAAGCCTTAATTTCACAACTTCTAACCCAGGCTCTTACTACGGTGTTGGAATTTGGGGTATAGATAATATCTCGGTTCGTGTTTTAGATGTTCCTACAATCACCCTTGCTGTTTCCCCCGCAAGCGTGACAGAAGACGGGACAAGTAATCTCATCTACACCTTCACTCGCACCGGTTCTACAACCAATCCTTTGACGGTTAACTACAGTGTTGGGGGGACAGCAACCAATGGAACCGATTACGCTTCTATTCCCGCAGGTGTCATCTTTGCGGCTAATTCAGCGACTGCGACTGTAACCGTTGACCCAACTCCTGACACAACAGTAGAAAGTGATGAAACTGTTATTTTAACTCTTGCTGCGGGGACGGGTTATACAGTAGGTACGACCACCCCAGTGACGGGGACAATTACCAATGATGATTTCCCTAGTATTACTCTTGCTGTCTCTCCTAGTAGTGTTACCGAAGATGGGACAACTAACTTAGTCTATACCTTTACCCGCAACGGTGTAACAACAAATGCTTTGACAGTCAATTACACCCTCGGGGGGACAGCGACTCTCAATACCGACTACACTCGTACAGGGACTACCAATACAGTCACCTTTGCTGCTGGTTCAGCGACCGCTACTGTAACTGTTGACCCCACTGCTGATACTACAGTTGAAAGTAACGAAACTGTTATTTTAACCCTCGCTGCGGGGACAGGTTATACAATAGGTACGACCACCCCAGTGACGGGAACAATTAATAATGATGACAGTGCCTCTATTTCAATCAATGACGTAACTGTTAGCGAAGGAAATAGCGGGACTACCAATGCAGTCTTTACCGTCACCCTTTCCAATCCAGTTGATACATCTGTCACCCTCAATTACGCTACAGCCAATGGAACCGCTACGACAGCAGATAATGATTATACAGCGATTGCTACTACTCCCTTAACCTTCAATGTTGGGGAGACTTCTAAGACGATTACTGTTGCTGTCAATGGCGATACTAAAGTTGAAAATAACGAGACTTTCTTCGTCAATCTGAGTAACTTACAAGCCAATGGCCGTAATGTTACGATAACCGATAATCAAGGACAAGGTACGATTAATGATGACGATAGCACTGTCACCCCCCAACTCTCCATCAACGACATCACCGTGGTGGAAGGTCAAAATAGTAATGCAATCCTCACCGTCACTGTAAATAATCCAAGTACACAACAAATTACTGTCAACTATACCACTACAGCCATTGATGCTACCGCTAATGTAGATTACACTAGCCAGACAGGAACCCTCACCATTGCTGCTAATACTTCCACTGCTACTATTAGCATTCCCATCCTCAATGATAACCTCAATGAACCTGATGAAGCCTTTACAGTAACCCTGTCAAATCCCGTTAATGCCACCATCAATCCCGACGAAGCAATTGGACAAGTAATTATTACTGACACCCTACAAAGCGCAAGTACTCGCACCTTACCCAATAATGTCGAAAACCTCAGACTAATTGGCAGTAATAATATTAACGGTACAGGTAACGCCAGTGACAATAAAATTACCGGAAATAGCGGTAACAATATCCTCGCTGGCGCTAATGGTAACGATATTTACTGTTTCAATGCTTCAACCCCATTAGGAAGCGATACCATCCAAGAAACTACCACCGGCGGTATCGATACCCTCGACTTTACCGGGACAAATACCGCAGTAAGAGTTAACTTAGGGATTACTACTGTCCAAACCGTCGTCACCAATAATCTAAAATTGACTTTTTCGGCAAATAACACCATCGAAAATATTATTAGCGATAGCGGTAATGACCGACTAACCGGGAATAGCCTTAATAATACTCTAACTGGTGGTGGTGGCAACGATCAATTAACCGGTCAAGACGGAAACGATAGTTTAATTGGTGGTTTTGGTGATGATTTACTTACTGGTGGTAATGGTAGCGATAACTTTATCTTCAACAGTAGTAATTTAGGCATCGATGCCATCAGCGATTTCACTTCGGGTAGTGATAAAATAGCGTTAAGTAAAGCCGTATTTACTGCCTTACAAAGTATCATTGGCAATGGCTTCAGTCAACCGGCTGAATTTGCCAGCGTCGCTGACGATGATTTAGTCGCCACTAGCAGTGCTTTTATCGTTTACAGTACCAGTAGTGGCAGTATCTACTACAATCAAAATGGTAGTGCTGCTGGCTTAGGAAGTGGCTCTGAATTTGCCAATTTGTTGACTGTTCCTACCCTGATGGCGGCTGATTTCACACTGATAAATTAACCTAGCCAAACAGCTTGTAGGGTGCGTTAGGCGGCCACCAATTCCGTCAAAAAACCAAAATTAACAATCCGCCGTAACGCACCACCTCTATTATTAAATCGGTGCGTTACGCTACGGTTCTTCCGTACTTAGTGTGCTAATTTATCTCGCCATGAACCCAACAAACGCCAATTATGATGAACCCTAGAAAGAAGCATTAAGCGAATATTTTGAAGCGTTTTTATCCTTCTTTTTTCCCGAAGTTCACCTAGAAACCGGGTTTCTCGGAGAAACCCGGTTTCTGGACTTTAAGACAAAAAAACGTTTCGCTGACAAACTTTATTCAGTTATCAGTTATCAGTGACTAATTGGAAGCAAGTAGCAATCCCTTTGCTATAATAAGTAGCTGGTTATAATTAAATTAAAAATGGATTTTAGGTTCGATCCCCCCTGCCCCCCTTGATAAGGGGGGTGCCGATCCCCCCTTAATCCCCCCTTAATAAGGGGGGCATCTGATAATTTTTAACGCCTACCTACTTAGGGTCTGCTGAAAAGGTTTTCCCTGGTGGCAGGGTGTGGGGTTTTACCCATTTTCAGGTGGTCAATTACCTAATTTTCAGGGAAAAAGGGCTCTTCGGTTTGTGTTATGCAATGGATGGGGGTTATAAGGAATGAAACCCTTATAGAGACAGACATTACCGCGATTTTTGTCAATTGTTTGCGATCTAGAGCGAACTAATCAATTAAATCTCTTGCCAGATAAGGATT
>NZ_JAPZQJ010000280.1:0-7364 GCF_027530405.1 Microcystis sp. LE19-41.2A
AAACTTTTGACAATTTTAGCCGAACTGCAAAGACAAGCTAAACGGGAAAATCAGAGCTACAATGAAGACAATGCCCCTCGTTTGTGGATTTTATCCCCTTCGGCTGGTATCACTGTTTTAGAGGGATTTGGGGCAAAATTAAGACCAGATTGGCCAGAAGGAGTCTATTTTCTTCCCTCGCTTTATCGCACGGCAATTATCGCTATTAATCAATTGCCTGTGACTGCTGAGACTCTCTGGTTAAGATTATTAGGACGGGGAAAAACTCAAGACCAAGCGGTGCGAGAATTGTTAGAATTACCTCAAGGTAATGCTTTCCGGGAAAATGTGCTGGAATTATTGATTAGTTGGCGGGTTAATATGGAAATAAATAACATCCTAGAAACTGAGGATAGAGAGGTGTTTATGACCTTATCTCAAACCTATCAGGAATGGAAGGAAGCAACGAAACGGGAAGGACGACGGGAAGGTAAACTAGAAGGTAAACTAGAAGGTAAACTAGAAGGTAAACTAGAAGGTAAACTAGAAGGAAAACTGGAATCTATTCCCCGTTTGCTGGCTTTGGGTTTAAGTGTGGAACAAATCGCTCAAGCTTTGGATTTAGACTTAGAACAGGTCCGACAAGCGGCGCAAGAGTAAAGGTGGAGAGTTAAAACGCAAAAATGCCACAATGGATAAAATAGGCATTTTCTGACTAACTGACATCTTCTATGAGTAACCACCTAAGCGGAAGCGAGATTCGCCAGCGATTTTTAGACTTTTTTGCGGCCAGAAACCATAAAATTCTCCCTAGTGCCTCTCTAGTCCCAGAAGACCCCACCGTTTTGCTGACTATTGCGGGAATGCTCCCTTTTAAACCGATTTTCTTAGGGCAAAAGACCCCAGAATTTACCCGCGCTACCACTTCCCAAAAATGTATTCGCACCAACGATATCGAAAATGTCGGCCGGACTGCTAGACACCATACTTTTTTTGAGATGTTGGGCAATTTTAGCTTTGGTGATTATTTTAAAGAACAAGCGATCGCCTGGGCCTGGGAATTGTCCACAGAAGTTTTTAACCTTCCCCCCGAAAGATTAGTCGTTAGTGTCTTTAGAGAGGATGAGGAAGCTTTCGCTATCTGGCGCGATAAAATCGGTATTCCTGCTCATCGTATCCAAAAAATGGGCGAAGCGGATAACTTTTGGGTATCGGGTCCCACGGGTCCCTGTGGTCCCTGTTCGGAAATTTACTACGATTTTCACCCGGAATTGGGGGATAAAACCATCGATTTAGAGGATGATAGCCGTTTTATCGAGTTTTATAACCTCGTCTTCATGCAGTATAACCGCGACGCGGATGGCAATCTGACACCCCTGGCCAATAAAAATATCGATACGGGGATGGGTTTGGAACGGATGGCGCAAATCCTGCAAAAAGTCGCCAATAACTACGAAACTGACCTAATTTTCCCGATTGTCGCTGAAGCGGCCCGGTTAGCAGCCATAGACTACCAGAAAGCGGACGAAAAAACGAAAGTTTCCCTAAAAGTCATCGGCGATCATGTGCGTTCGGTAGTACACATGATAGCGGATGGTATCTCAGCATCGAATACTGACAGAGGTTACGTCCTGCGTCGTCTGATTCGGAGAGTAGTACGGCACGGGCGTTTAATCGGTATTGAAGGTCAATTTATCACCAAAGTGGCGGAAGTTGCGATCGCTCTTTCCGAGTCCGTCTATGGCAATGTTCGGGAACGAGAAACGGTGATCAAGGCAGAATTAGAGCGAGAGGAAGCGAGATTTTTAGAAACCCTAGAAAGAGGCGAGAAACTGCTCGAATCGATTCTAGAAAAAGAAAAAAGCCAGATTTCGGGAGTCGATGCCTTTACCCTTTATGATACCTATGGCTTCCCCCTCGAACTCACTCAAGAAATCGCCGAGGAGCAGGGTTTAAGCGTCGATACGGCGGGTTTCGAGCAGGAAATGAAAAAACAGCAGCAAAGATCAAAAGCCGCCCACGAAACCATAGATTTGACGGTACAGGGTAGTTTAGATAAGCTGGCAGAACATATTCACCCGACGGAATTTCTCGGTTATACGGATTTGCAAGCAACCGCAACAGTAACGGCGGTTTTAGTCGCTGGTAAAACGGTGGAATCGGCCGCAGCAGGCACTGAGGTGCAGGTAGTTCTCGATCAAACCCCTTTTTATGCCGAATCGGGTGGACAAATCGGTGATAAGGGTTATTTAACCGGCGATAATCTGGTTATCCGCGTTGAGGATGTGCAGAAAGAATCGGGGATTTTTATCCATTTTGGTCGGATTGAGCGGGGAATTGTCACCACCGGCGATACAATTAATGCACAGATCGACCGTTCCTGTCGTCGTCGCGCCCAAGCTAATCATACCGCCACCCATCTGCTACAATCGGCCTTGAAAAAGCTTGTCGATGGGGGGATTTCCCAAGCAGGTTCCCTAGTCAATTTCGATCGCCTCCGTTTTGATTTTAACTGTCCTCGTCCCCTGACTAGCGCTGAATTGCAACAGGTGGAAGAACAGATTAACACTTGGATTGCCGAAGCGCATGACACCCAGATAGCGGTGATGGGATTGGAAGAAGCGAAGCAGAAGGGAGCTATTGCCATGTTTGGCGAGAAATACGGCTCAGAAGTGCGAGTTATCGATATTCCTAGCGTTTCTATGGAATTATGCGGGGGAACTCACGTTAAAAATACTGCCGAGATCGGTTTATTTAAAATCATCTCCGAGACGGGAATCGCCGCAGGAATTCGTCGCATCGAAGCGGTGGCTGGCCCTGCCGTGTTAGCATACCTGAATGAACGGGATCAGGTGGTGCGGGATTTGTGCGATCGCTTTAAGGTCAAACCTCTGGAAATTCCCGATCGCATTACGGTCTTACAATCAGAGTTAAAAGGCACACAAAAGCAGTTAGAAGCGGTTAAACAGGAGTTGGCGCTAAATAAATCGGATGCTTTGCTATCTCAAGCCGAATCTATCGGCGAATTTCAGCTATTAGTCGCTTCTTTGGGCGATATTGATGCTAATGCTTTGATGGCCGCAGCCGAAAGACTACAGCAAAAATTAGGGGAAGGGGCAGTGGTTTTGGCCTCGACTCCCGCAGCTGATAAAGTGAGTTTAGTGGCCGCTTTTAGTCCCCGGGTGATTAAAGATAAGGGTTTACAAGCGGGTAAATTTATCGGTGCGATCGCTAAAATCTGCGCCGGTGGTGGTGGTGGTCGTCCCAATTTAGCTCAAGCTGGGGGACGGGATGCTAGTAAGTTAAGCGAAGCTTTAGCTAAGGCCAAAAGTCAGTTAACTAGCAGTTTACAATAGTGTTAAGGGTGGGCATTTTGTCCACCTTTAAAAAATTAGTTATCCTCTCGGTGTGATTGGTAAAAATAATATGGAACTACTGATCAAGAATTTGGGATCAATTAGAAATAATAATCAAGCTATAGATTTAACCAAGAAGTTTTATACTTTTATTGGCTACAACAATAGTGGCAAAACCCTAGTTTCTCAGCTTTTATGGACAATTTTTAATAATGACAATATTAGAAAGTTTTCCGAAAATACCCAAATTGATTCTTTATTAATTGACTCGGAAAAACCTATTAAAAAAATTAGGATCAATCAAGAATTAATCGATGAAATTCTCAATAAATTTAGCCAGTTTATTGAAAAAGAAGTTGTTAATACTTATAATCTTGATGCCAGTATTAAAGAAACGATTATTGGTTCCAATAAATTAATTTTTCAAGCGGATATTAAAGAATTTAAAGAGACGACATTTAAAACAACTTTTTTTGTTCGTGTTGCAGGAAATAATGATCTGGAGTATTTACAGATTAGCAAGGGCAAAGGTAGCCTAACAATAAATATAAAAGAGAATAATATCCCTGAGAAAGTATTTGATCAAATACCCAGAGACTTTTTTGAGAGAGCTAAACCATACAAGGAATCAGTAATTATTCCGTCAATAATAAGAGTGCTTTTGTCTCCGATACAAGATACTTTTTTTATCCCCGCTAGTCGTAGCTTTTTTCCTGTTTTCTACCAGTACATTTATGAGATAGAGAGAAATAAAAGAAGTGAGTATAATCGTCGATTGCAAGAATTAATAGAAAATATTGATGATGATGTTGATACTAATCGGGATATATTCAAACGTCTTCAAGAACAATTACCCAAAAGGTCTTATACAGAACCAATGAATAAAGTGATTGAGTCGCTTTATTCTCTCAATACCAAGAAAAAAATTAATTCAGTTTATAATTCTCTGATTGAAAAGATGACCGGATTAATGGGAGGAGAAATCACGATTTCTAGTCTAGAATCGATCGCACCTATTCAATTTTCTTTTAAATTCGATGAAAGCAAAGATTTACCCATGTATCTAGCTTCATCTTCAGTCAATCAGTTGACTATCTTGTATCTTTATCTCAAATATTGGGCCAAGGAAAAAAACAATTTTTTGATGATAGATGAACCAGAAGTTAATTTGCATCCCGAAAATCAAATTCGCTTAATGGATATTTTAGTTCAATTTGTCACCGAGCATGATAATCGGGTTTTGATCACCACCCATAGCCCGATTTTAACCGATATTCTCAACAATTATGTTTATCTTCATACCTTAAAAAGTTATGATGTTGATGTCACAAAAATTATTGAAGATAATCAATTAAAAAATTTAAATCCTGAAATTTCACTTGCTAAAGAAGACTTAGGGGTTTACTTTTTCACGGGTGATAAAATTATTGATTATGGAACCAGTCAATATGGTGTTTATTTTCGTAATTTTACAGAAGTTATCAACTCTGTGCAGAAATCTGGAGAAATTTTAACCAATCATATATATTTAGCAGAGAATGAGTAAGTCTAACTCAAAAAAAGAAATATTTTCCCTTAGACAAGAGTTTCATCAAGCTTTAGAAAAATCGGGTTTTATTGAAGAAATCTGCCTTAGTCAAGATGCGTATATTGAAATTCTAGAAACAAATAAGAGCGATTTAAAGAAAGTAGTTATTAATCACTTACAGTTATCGTCTAAAAATGACAAAAATATATCTACAGAAGTAGATAAAATCTGGGTTATCAATTTAGAAAAAGAGTTACCCGGTATCTCTGCTTCTGGCAAAACCCCTGAAAAAGCTATATTAGTTTTACAGAGAAAAGTCAATGATGCTGGTAAATTTCTCAATTATCATCTGCAAATTTGTTTAATTGAACTCAAAGCATCCCTACAGGCAAAAAAAGACAAAGAAAGCACATTAAAGCAGCTTGCTGGTAAATTTCAAAGCGGGATGAATAGAATCTATATGCTTCTGACTCTCAATAATTATGCTAATCCCCAGAAAAACTATCAAGATACAGAAATATTTGTGCATTTCAGAGGAATTATTTTTTATAATCGCAACGAAATTAGTGATATTGCCAAAGAAAATCAGCGAGACTATAATTCGAGCGAGAGTACCTTGTATAAAATTCTCTCTCAATCTACAGAATCAGATTTATTAACCCTAGAAACCCTATTAGAAGAACGAGATAAAATCGTCGTTAGGTTTATCAAAAATCCCAATCAAACTCAAAATTATATCACCATAGGACTGGAAGATTTACTCTGAATAAATGCTGCTTCTCGGCAATCTTGACAAGCTTTTTAGACATCAGCATTTAATCAGATGCGAGTTTTCATTGCACTGTTTACTGTTTACTGGACGGCTACGCCGTGCCTTTGGCAACACTGAAAAAAATCCCGCCACTCTCCTATACGTTTTAAACAGGATTTAGTATAATTTCTCAGGGCAAAAATTGCTATTAACTACCCGGAGGGGGAATAACAGGAATTTCGATACCGTCCGGTGCTAAGGGGGGAGGTGTGGGGGTTAGTTCTGGCTGGTCAACAGGTTCAGGTGTACTAACTAAGGGTATATTTTCCAGCACGGGAAGACGGGGAGTGATGGGTTGCGAAAACATCGCTTGAATTGCCGCTTTTCTGGTTTCTTGAGGTTCCAAAGCTTGCTGCCAGAGACTTTCATAAAAGAAGAAAATCACCCCTAAACCCCGTTGACGAGCAGCCAAGACCTTTTCTTCAATAAAGGGTAGGGCAATCGGTCGATTGCGTAAACCGGTCAAAACTCCCACACCGGTGGGGATAGTTTGCTGGGTTTCCTGAATTTCGGGACGCTCTATTTGCTTGAGAAAACTGGGCAGATCGGGACGATAAACCTGTACGATTAACTCATCGACTAATCCTTGCCGCACCCAACCGAGCCAATCCTGTAAATGACCATTATAGGCGAATTCGTAGGGATTAGGGGCGATCGAAAGCAGTATATTCGGTTTAATTGCCTCAATTGATTCTTTGAGATTAGCCAGAAAAGCGGTGATTTTATCGGCCCGCCATTTTGTCCATTCGGGATCCCGGGGGTTAGCTGGGGGCGTTTTTTCGGTTTCCTGTTGATAAAGGGCGATAGTATAGGGATCATAGCCGAATTCGTTGGGTAAACTCAGATGATCGTCGAATTGGATGCCGTTAATATCGTATTGTCCCACCACTTCCAAGACTAACTCCCGCAGAAAATTCTGCACCTCGGGACGGAAAGGATTCAACCACACCACCTCACCGGCTGCCCCTACCCAAGTAGTCCCCCCGTCGCGTTTTTGGGTTAACCAGTCCTGATGTTTTAAGGCTAATTCTGAGGTGGGAGGAGCCATAAATCCGAATTCAAACCAAGGAATGACCAATAATCCCCTGCCACGGGTTTGTTCCACCAATTCTGCCAAGATGTCTTGTCCCTGCGCTCCCGTAGGCACAAAAGGCTGTATTCCTTCCCGTTGAGCGATCGCACTAGGATAGAGAGCATAACCGGAATTCCAAACCACGGGATAGATAGCATTAAAATTAAGATTAACTAATTGCTCGATCGCCTGTTGTCGTTTATCCCTGTCCATCAGCATCGCAGTATCGTTGGTGGTAATCCAAACACCGCGGATATCAGGATCTCGACTTTGAGAGAAAGCGGCAGAAAAATAGCCTAATAGTAGGACTATGAGAAAAGATGCTAAGAATAGTAGTATAGGGAGCTTTTTAAGAATTTGCCGCCAAACGCTAGTCGGAATTAGAAAAGTCATTTCTTTAAGGTGAAGATTAACGGTTTTAACTGGTTATAATACCAGCTTTGCTCAACTCTTTCAGGCTAGATTGACCCAAAATATATAGGGGCTGCTGAAAAAGTTTTTCGTGGGGGCAGGGTGTGGGGTGTGGGGTGTGGGGTGTGGGGTTTTACCCATTTTCAGGTGGTCAATTACCTAATTTTCAGGGAAAAAATCCCTAAATTTTCCCCCCAATCACTCCAA
>NZ_JAPZQJ010000402.1:0-2387 GCF_027530405.1 Microcystis sp. LE19-41.2A
GAGGTAGTCAGTTACCTAATTTTCAGGGAAAAAGTACCTGAATTTTACCCCCGATCCCTCCAATGGTCGGCACTTTTTGAGGTCAAAAAAGTCTAAAAGCCTTATCCAACAAGGTTTTTAGATTTATTCAGCAAGCCCTAAGTAAATTAATCTCGATGGGGCTAATTATTAATGGCTCTCTTGAGGTTATGAGATCGAAGAAAGGGCGTACAATATACGCCCCTATCAAACAAGTACGGGAGAGCCGATGAATTGAAACAGGAGTTAGGAATTTAGTCCTCAAAGAAAAAATAATCCTAATTCCTACCCCTACTATTTTTTTAGGTTTCAGAGGGGAAGTAACCAAACAGTTTTTTATAATCAGAGGCCAGATATCCTCGGTGAAAAAAACCTAATTCTTCAGCAATTTCATAAATTAATTTTGTCTGATTATTTTGGTTAAGAGATTGATGTAAAGCATTAAGACGAAGCAATTTAAAATAATTGTAAGGAGACATTTGATAGAAGTCTTTAAATATATATTCTAAGGTGCGTTGACTTACTTTTAATTCTTGACAAATCGCTGGAATAGTCAGATCAGAACGCAGATTTTTTCTCATCATTTCTTCTGCTTTTTTGAGAATAGAGGTGCGTCTGATAGTGTTTTTAGGAGTTTTAATATCTTTGGTTACTGCTAAAGTCAAAAGAAAATCTTTGACAATTTCTTCTTTTAATTTTTGCTTGAAAAAATTTAATCTTAATGCTTTTCTTTGCCCAGATATTTGTTGACGATCTAAATTAAATAGCATTCGATAAAGTTGATGACAAGATTGTTGGAGATGACGAATTTTTTCCGATGGGCAAATCACAACAGAAGAAGCGGAAGAATTTAAAAACTTTTTCGCTTCTGGTAGCTCTAAATTTTGGCACAATTGTTGCAGATAATTATCATGAACGTAAAGCTGAAAACGATTGGAAAAGGGATGTTGAAAAATGGAAATTTCTGATTTAGGGGGGACAATCCCAAGATAGTTATTTTCTACTGAGTACAAATTTTGGAAGAAGACGGAATTCACCCGAATAGGAATCGCAAAAACCCACATTTTAGAATGGACTACTCCCACAACATTTATTAAACAATTACGTTGCGATAATTCTAACATCACTTCATCGATGATGATCCTTGAAAGATACCCTTCAAAATGATCACCACTGAGTTGTAAAGCATCTCCGTTGACAAATTCTCGATTCTGAAAATAGCGAGAAAAGTCACAAAAATATTCACTTTTAAAGGTTAATTCCTGAGAATCAATTAAAATATCGGTTTTACTGTCAAAAATAAACATCTATGTATAACTCCTTGGTTATTGAGTAAAATTAAACTTTTCTGCCCATCAATTTAAAGACTTGCGTTTTTTGGATCATCTTATAGCGGTAAGCGCTTGAGTGAGATACAAACCAAGCTTTGCCTAGCATGGTTTATAGCTCGTGACACTGTACCTCATACGACTGCACACCGCTATAGCATAGAGGACTGAGTAGTATGAGTTACAGCAGAGTTGATTTGTTAATTTTGTCCATCAGTGTAGTTCCGTTTAAATCTCTCACTTTTTCCCGTTATTAATTACCAAGTAAATGTCGATGGTTAAACAATATATGCCATTTAAAGATTGCTCTAGGGTATTGGGTGCAGAAATTCTTCAATTACGTCCCCCGGCATTTTCTGATGACCCAAAATATAACACATTTAGCTATACCTATTATCCAGGGGGATTGGAAATTTCCGATAGCTATATCTATTATCCAGGAGAATCAGAAATTTCCGAAGCCCTTGCTAGGGAAATCACTACGTTCGCCGTTCCCCCGACAAATTATCCAGAGGGATTGGAAATTTCCGATAGCTATATCTATGATCCAGGAGGATCGGAAATTTCCGAAGCTGTTGTTCCTAATATTAGCACTCGTCTCTTCTATGCGCTCAAAGCAATCATAGCATTTTTCATCAGAATGAGCCATGGGCAAGGGGCTTAAACCCTTTGTTGGCAAAACTTGTCGATACCTCAGTAACGTGAAAAGCGCTATAACTACACATCTAAGCCGCCGACATCGTCTTCATCATCGAAAATTTTGGGTCTGAAACCCCGCCGTTCTACGACGGCTTTACCGTCAAATATTAGCACATTTACACGATATATGCTAGAATGCGGGATATGGAAAAAGCCTATTCGTTTCGATTTTACCCCACACCAGAACAAGAGTCGCTATTGCGGCGCACTTTGGGCTGTGTAAGATTGGTTTACAATAAGGCACTCCATCTCAGAACACAAGCATGGTACGAAAGACAAGAAAGAGTAGGATATACTGAAACTTCTTCAATGCTAACCGATTGGAAAAAACAAGAAGAATTA
>NZ_JAPZQJ010000233.1:0-21810 GCF_027530405.1 Microcystis sp. LE19-41.2A
ATCGGTGATCCGAAGTAAAAGCCGTTTAGCTTAACTTCCCCACTACCTCACTACCCCACTACCCCATCAACCCACTTCCCCACTACCCCACTACCCCACTTCCTAATTCCCTCTCCCTTCTTCCCTAAACTGGAATCAAAGAACTATCGACGCTGGCTAAAAGTGTTTGCACCTCCTCATCGCTGGTTTGGGAAAAGTCCTCGTACCAAAGAGAAATCGATCTCAATTCGTAGGGTTTATGTAGGCAAATTACTCGATCGACTAATTTTTCTAATTGATCACAGACCTCCGGCGGGGCAACAGGAACAGCAATAATAATAGCAGCGGGGTTTCTAGCTTTCAGGGTCAGAATCGCCGCTTTAATCGTTGCTCCCGTAGCGATCCCATCATCTACTAGAATAATCGTTTTTCCCGTCACGTCCGGAAAGGGTCGCTCCCCTCGATATAAACGATCACGTCGCTCTAATTCGAGCATTTCTTCCTTTGCTACCCGTTCCATCATCGCCTCCGATAGGTGCAAGTCGTCAACGATACTTTCATTGATTACCCGCACCCCATTTTGACCGATCGCCCCAAAAGCTAACTCTTTTCGCTCCGGTACACCTAATTTTCGCACCAAACACAGATCTAGCGGTAAATGTAACCTTTGGGCAATTTCAAAGGCGATCGGAACCCCACCCCGGGGCAAAGCCAAAACTAGCACCCCAGCACTATTGGTATATTCTGTCAAGTAACTAGCTAATAGTCTCCCAGCCGACCGCCGATCTTTGAGCAGATAAGTCATAACTCCCTCCTAGGGGCTAATCCCCGTGGAGATCCCTAGTCTCCCCTGACTCTATTCTATATTTCTCCGCTCATCTCTAGCTGAAATGTTAAGAAATTTAGCGAAGGCTTGACATTTTTTCGGCTAACCGCAGTTTTTCCAGTCCGGAGATCGGCTAAAATCTTAGGCAAAAGGGTTTTGTAAAGTTAGGTAACAAACATGAATCAAAGTTTAAGTGATGCGCTAGAGCCGATCGCCGCTGCCTTTCGCAGTCTCGGAACTCCCGAACCGATCGTTCATTGGGGACATCCAGTCATGATGGGGATTGTGGTTTTAGTTATGGGTAGTTATACTGCCTATGCCGGTTGGCAAAGCCGTTTAAGCAAAGATGGGGAAGTAGTGGCCAACAATCGGGCTGATCACCGCAAACTCGCCCCCTGGCTGTTTTTATTTATCGCTCTCGGTTACACCGGCGGTATTTTATCCCTAGTCATGCAGAAACATCCAATCCTCGAAAGCAGCCATTTCTGGACAGGATCGGTCGCAATCGGTTTATTAGCTTTCAATGGATTATTATCCCTCACTGGCTTTGCTGGCGGGAAAAAAGAACTTTTCCGGACTATTCACGCCTATATCGGCAGCATTGCCCTGATTTTACTGCTAGTTCACGGTGTTTTCGGTCTTCAGTTGGGATTATCTCTCTAGTTGGTTTATTTATGGCTTCGGGTGGGCTATTTCCCACCTGGAAGTTTTTCACGGTGGAAGACTGTGGCCAAGGAAAATAATTGAAGAAATCATGACTTTAAGCGCTATTGTCGGGATTCTGCGTTTAGAATTAACAGTTAATTTACCAAGAAAGTAAAGTATCGTCACGCAACGAGGAGATAGATATTTTGAAGAAAGTAGAAGCGATTATCCGACCCTTTAAACTGGAAGAGGTGAAAATCGCCCTAGTTAATGCGGGCATTGTCGGGATGACCGTCTCCGAAGTTAGAGGTTTCGGTCGTCAGAAAGGTCAATCGGAACGTTATCGCGGTTCCGAGTACACCGTCGAATTTCTCCAAAAACTCAAGATCGAGATCGTCGTCGAAGATAAGCAGGTCGATATGGTCGTCGATAAGCTGATTTCGGCGGCCCGTACCGGTGAAATCGGAGACGGTAAAATCTTCATCTCCCCCGTGGAACAGATCGTCCGCATCCGTACCGGCGAAAAAGATCTCGAAGCGATTTAACCTCCAAACAAGGGATGATAGTACAATGCTGTCATCCCCCCCCATTGAAGGCAATTCCCATCAAGCAGTGTAACCTAATTTGATATCGACCACCAACGACCGATTCCCCCAAACAAAAACTTTGTACCTCACCATTAAGATAACAAAGGCAGGGGGCAGTCCCGATGCCAAAGTTGGCACCGCCAAGCCTGAAAATATTCTGATCCTAAATCCGGTTATTACAAACTGATTATTTATTCCCCCTTCATCGCTGCTGAAGACCGCCGAACGGTACAAATAATTTGACCAGACTAGATATGATCATTTCCGGTGACTAAAAAAACCTCTTGCCTAAAAAGGCACAAATATTATATAATGTTTGATCGTGGCCAAAATCGGTGTTAGGTGGTGCTAAAGGCACTACCGAGCAGAACCGCCTTGGTCGCTCGGTCTTCGCCGGGATACTGAAGATAAACCCTTTAAGTCCTGAAGAAACAAAGACCAGCAACAATCTAGGCAGAACCAGCAACCCTGTCTAGTCTTACTTACGAATTTAACGGGATGCCAGCTTAAATAACTCGAAAAAAGTCATTCAAGTTGGGCAGGCTGATAAAGCGGGAAAGATTTTTCTCGCTCCTATAGCCACGGCCACGTTATTTTTGATTGTCGTCTAGTAAAGATAAAGAGAACAATCCGTGTCTATCGGTATCCTCGGTACAAAACTGGGCATGACCCAAATCTTCGACAACAAAACGGGAGTCGCCATTCCCGTCACCGTCGTTCAAGCCGGTCCCTGTCCCGTCACCCAAGTCAAAACGAAAAAAACCGACGGTTATGAATCCATCCAAGTGGGATACAAAACCGTCAAAGAAAAAGCCCTCAACAAACCGCTACTCGGTCATTTAGCCAAAGCCGGTGTCTCCCCCCTGCGGCATTTAATCGAATACCGCCTCGAGGACGCATCCGCTTACACTTTAGGCCAAGAAATTACCGCCGCTATCTTCCAAGAAGGCGATTTAGTCGATGTGGCTGGAACCACCATCGGACGAGGTTTCTCCGGCTATCAAAAACGCCATAACTTCAAACGCGGTAACATGACCCACGGTTCCAAAAACCACCGTCTCCCCGGTTCCACCGGTGCCGGTACTACCCCCGGCCGCGTTTTCCCGGGTAAGAGAATGGCTGGACAATACGGAGCCACCCAAGTGACCATCCGCAAACTGTCCGTGGTCAAAATCGATAGCGAACGCAACCTAATCCTGATCAAAGGAGCCGTCCCGGGTAAACCAGGAACCCTGTTAAACATCACCCCCGCCAAGAAATTTGGTAAATAGGGCAAGGAAAGATTAAAGTCATGGTTAACTACACAGTCAAAAATTGGCAAGGGGAAGAAGCGGGAACAGGCACCCTGGAACTGAAAACCGCTAAACCCGAAACCGCCAAACACCTAATTCACCGCGTCGTCGTCAGCCATCTAGCGGCGGCCCGTCAAGGTAACGCCTCCACCAAAACCCGCTCGGAAGTGCGCGGCGGTGGTCGCAAACCCTGGCGGCAAAAAGGCACCGGTCGGGCCCGGGCCGGTTCGATCCGTTCTCCCCTCTGGCGTGGTGGCGGTGTCATCTTCGGACCAAAACCGAGAGATTTTGAGGTTAAGGTCAATCGCAAAGAGAAAAGATTAGCCCTGAGAACCGCTTTGATCAGTCAGGCCGATAACTTTATCGTTGTTGAAAGCTTCGCTGAACAATTCTCCCAACCCAAAACCAAAGAACTCACCGCTGCCTTAAGTCGCTGGGGAGCCAGTCCAGAGGAAAAAATTCTGCTGATTTTGACGGAAATTCCCGAAAATGTCTATTTATCGGGACGTAATATCTGCAATCTCAAAATTATTCGCGCCGATAGTCTCAACGTCTATGATGTCATCCTAGCCGATCGAGTTATCGCCACCGCCGCAGCCCTAGCTAAAATTGAGGAGGTCTATGGTGCTTAAAACTGAAGCCAGACAACTCGCCGATCTGATCCTAAAGCCGATCGTGACCGAGAAAGCCACCCTACTCCTAGAACAAAATAAATACGTCTTCGATGTTGCCTTGAAAGCGACCAAGCCGGAAATTCAAGCGGCGATCGAATTGCTGTTTGACGTGAAAGTAACGAAAGTGAACACCAGCCGCCCCTCTCGTCAGAAAAAACGCGTCGGCCGTTTCCTCGGTTACAAACCCCAATACAAACGCGCGATCGTGACCCTAGCGGAAGGCGACTCGATCGCCCTCTATCCCGACGTATAACCACCAAGAAACCCGATAACGGAAAACTAAACTATGGGTATTCGTTCTTTTAGACCTTTAACCCCCGGGACAAGGCAGGCGGCCATCTCCGACTTTAAAGAGATCACCAAAACCGAACCGGAAAAGTCCCTAACTCATCGCAAACACAGCAAACAAGGGCGTAATAATCGCGGTGTCGTTACCAGTCGTCACCGGGGCGGCGGCCATAAACGCCTCTACCGGATTATCGATTTTCGTCGCGATAAACGGGATATTCCCGCCACAGTAGCGGCGATCGAGTACGATCCTAACCGTAACGCCCGCATTGCCCTGCTTTTCTACAAAGACGGGGAAAAACGCTACATCATCGCCCCCGCCGGTTTAGGCGTTGGTGATACCGTCATCGCCGGAGAAAACGCTCCCTTCGAGGTGGGTAATGCCCTACCCTTAAGTCGCATCCCCCTGGGGACAGAAGTTCATAACATCGAACTCGTCCCCGGTCGCGGGGGTCAAATGGTGCGGGCTGCTGGTGGTTTCGCCCAAGTGGTAGCGAAAGAAGGCGATTACGTTACCATCCGCCTCCCCTCCAAAGAAGTACGCATGATCCGGCGTGAATGCTACGCCACCATCGGAAAAGTCGGTAACGCCGAAGCGAGAAACATCAGTCTCGGTAAAGCCGGTCGTACCCGTCACCGCGGTCAAAGACCTCATGTTCGGGGTAGCGTCATGAACCCAGTGGATCACCCGCACGGAGGTGGAGAGGGTCGCGCTCCGATCGGACGTTCCGGCCCGATGACTCCCTGGGGTAAACCCGCCCTCGGTCGCAAAACTCGCAACAAGAAAAAACGCAGTAGCGATCTGATTGTGCGCCGTCGTAACCAGGGTTAGAAATTATTACTTTACTTTTGACTGAAAATTATGGGTCGTTCACTGAAAAAGGGGCCATTTGTCGCCGGCCACCTGATGGAAAAAATCGAAAAACTCAACGCCCAGGGCAGTAAACAAGTGATTAAAACTTGGTCCCGGGCCTCGACAATCATTCCCGATATGGTCGGTCACACGATCGCCGTTCACAACGGCAAACAGCACGTTCCCGTCTATGTTTCCGAGCAGATGGTCGGTCATAAACTCGGTGAATTCGCTCCCACCCGCACCTTCCGCGGCCACGCCAAGAGCGACAAAAAAGCAGGACGGAAATAGACCGGTGGGCGGTAATCTTAAGACCGTCAAGCCCCCGGTCAGCGTTCAGATAACTATGAGATGGTGGGTTACGGCGACTAGATAAATTAATAACTAAGTCTCATAAGTTGTCGTCGCCTAACCCACCCTACCTAACTGATAACTGATAACTGAAATGACCATCGATACCTCTAACGAAGTCAAAGCGATCGCCCGCTATATTCGGATGTCACCCCTGAAAGTCAGACGGGTACTCGATCAGATCCGCGGTCGCTCCTATCGGGAAGCCCTAATTATTCTCGAATTTATGCCCTACCGGGCCTGTGATCCGATTCTCAAAGTCCTGCGTTCCGCCGTTGCCAACGCCGAAAATAACGAAGGACTCGATCCCGCCACTTTGGTAGTTAGCCAAGCCTTTGCCGATGGCGGACCGACCCTAAAACGTTTTCGACCCCGGGCCCAAGGCCGCGCCTACCAAATTCGCAAACCCACCTGTCATATCACCGTCGCCGTCGCTCCTAGCAACAAAGACTAATCACCTTAACTAAAAAAACCACAATGGGACAAAAAATCCATCCCCTCGGTTTTCGTCTCGGCGTTATCAAAGATCACAAATCTTGCTGGTATGCCGACGCGAAACGTTACCCCGAATTAGTGCAAGAAGATCGCCGCATTCGTGAATACGTCGAGAAAAACCTCGCTAATGCCGGTATCGCCGATATTCGCATCGAACGCAAGGCCGATCAAGTAGATATTTCCATCCATACCGCTCGCCCCGGGGTCGTCGTCGGTCGTGGTGGCACGGGAATCGAACAGCTGCGCCTAGGTTTACAAAAAGCCCTCGGTGGCCAGCGTCAAATTCGCATTAACGTCATCGAAGTGGCTCGCGTTGATGCCGATGCCAACCTGATCGCCGAATACATCGCCCAACAATTAGAAAGACGGGTTTCCTTCCGTCGTGTAGTCCGCCAGGCCATCCAACGGGCGCAAAGGGCTGAAGTCAAAGGGATCAAAATTCAGGTTAGCGGCCGTCTCAACGGGGCAGAAATCGCTCGGACTGAATGGGTGCGGGAAGGACGAGTTCCCCTGCATACCCTGCGCGCCGATATCGATTACTCCTATAAAACCGCCAGCACTATCTACGGGATTCTAGGCGTGAAAGTTTGGATCTTTAAGGGCGAAATTATCCCTGGCCAAGAAGAAATTGCCGCCGCCGTTCCCGCTCAAGCACCGCGCCGTCAACAGCGTCGCCGTCAACAGTTTGAAGATCGCTCTAGCGAAGGCTGATCCCTAATATTTATCAGTGGTAAATAGCTCATGTTAAGTCCCAAAAGAACAAAATTCCGCAAACAACAGCGCGGACGGATGCGCGGGCTGGCCACCGGCGGAAATACGATTAATTTCGGCGATTTCGCCCTGCAAGCCACCGAACCCTGTTGGATTACTTCCCGTCAAATCGAAGCCGCCAGACGGGCAATGACTCGTTATATCCGTCGGGGTGGCAAAATCTGGATCCGCGTTTTTCCTGATAAACCCGTCACCCAACGGGCTGCAGAAACCCGGATGGGTTCCGGGAAAGGTTCCCCCGAATTCTGGGTGGCCGTGGTTAAACCGGGGTTCATTATGTTTGAAATTGCCGGGGTAGCCGAACCGGTAGCCCGGGAAGCAATGCGTCTAGCCGCCCAAAAATTACCAATTAAGACCAAATTTATCACTCGCGAGGAGGATTTTGTCTAATGGCTCTACCAAAAATCGCCGAAGTGAGGAAGATGAGCGATGACGACATCGCCGACGCTATCCTCAATGCCAAAAAGAAACTGTTTGAATTGCGTTTGCAGCAGGCCACCCGCCGCTTGGAAAAAACCCACGAATTCAAACATACCCGCCACCGTCTTGGCCAATTATTGACCGTAGAACGGGAGCGCCAACTAGCCCAGTCCACCCCGGAGGCATAACCCGCTATGGCAGTTAAAGAAAGAGTTGGGGTAGTGGTCAGCGACAAAATGGATAAAACCGTAGTGGTAGCCATTGAAAACCGCTCTCCTCACCCTAAATACGGCAAAATCGTCGTGAAAACCCAGAAATTTAAGGCTCACGACGCAGAAAATCAAGCCAAACAAGGCGATCGAGTTCGCATTCGTGAAACCCGCCCCCTCAGTAAAACCAAACGTTGGGAAGTGGCGGAAATATTAACCGATAGTTAAATTTCACCTAGGTAAAAACCGTGATTCAACAACAAACCTACTTAAATGTCGCTGACAATAGCGGGGCGCGGAAACTAATGTGTCTGCGGGTGCTGGGAACAGGTAACTGTACCTACGGTGGCATCGGTGACAAAATTATCGCCGTGGTTAAGGACGCTATCCCCAATATGCCCGTGAAAAAATCCGATGTGGTGACGGCGGTGATTGTGCGGACCCGTCAAACCGTCCGTCGCGATAGTGGCATGAGCATCCGTTTTGATGATAACGCCGCCGTGATTATTAATAATGACGGTAATCCCAAAGGTACTAGGGTTTTTGGTCCTGTCGCTCGGGAATTGCGCGATAAAAACTACACCAAAATTGTTTCCCTAGCCCCAGAAGTTCTCTGATCAAAGTGAAAAGTACCAAGGCAATTGGCTGATGGCTAGTCTAAAACTTTTCACACTTTGAGGTCAAAAAAAATGAGTAAGAAAAACAGTCAAACCCCACCCCAAAGGCAAAAAATGCACGTTAAAAAAGGGGATGTCGTTCAAGTAATCGCTGGTTCCGATAAGGGCAAAGTGGGCGAAATTTTACGCGCTTTACCCCAAGAAAGTACCGTGGTGGTCAAAGGAGTTAATATCCGCACCAAACATACTAAACCCCAACAGGAAGGAGAATCGGGTCAAATCCTTACCTACGAAGCACCGATTCACAGTTCCAAAGTGATGCTTTATTCCGAGAAGAAAAAAATCGCCAGTCGGGTAGGTTATACCTTTACCGAAGACGGTCGGAAAGTGCGGATACTGAAGAAAACTGGCGAAATTATTGATTAGTTTCCCATCAATTCTAGTTCCTGACCAAGCCCAGGAAAAGTAAGCAGAAAAACTATGAGCCAAAAACTAAAAACCACCTATCAAGAAACCATTGTTCCGAAACTGAAAGAACAATTTGGTTATACCAATATCCACCAAGTACCTAAAGTTATCAAAATTACCGTTAACCGCGGTCTTGGGGAAGCTTCACAAAACGCCAAAGCTTTGGAGTCTTCCAAGGAGGAACTGTCCACCATCACCGGACAACAACCGGTAGTGACTAGAGCTAAAAAAGCGATCGCTGGCTTTAAAATTCGCGAAGGAATGCCCGTGGGTGTCATGGTGACATTGCGCGGCGATCGAATGTACGCTTTTTTAGACCGTCTCATTAATCTGGCCTTACCACGCATTCGCGACTTTCGCGGTATCAGCGGTAACAGTTTTGATGGTCGTGGTAACTACAGTCTAGGCATTCGTGAACAGTTGATCTTCCCCGAAATTGAATACGACAAAATCGATCAAATTCGCGGGATGGACATCTCAATCATCACCACCGCTAAAAACGACGAAGAAGGACGCGCCCTCCTCAAAGAGATGGGAATGCCCTTTAGATAAATCAATCAAGAGAAAAGGAAAAAAATCAGGAAAAAGTGGCAAGGGAAAAGGGAGAAAGCGATTTTGTCAGAGAAATTACTGAATAAATCCTACCTACCTTCTCCTGACGACTGGCTCCTGACTCCTGACTCCCGCAATAACTGACCACTGATGTTGATCCCAATTTAGGAGAAAAACAGGTAATTCATGTCTGCTAACGATACCATCTCGGATATGCTGACCCGCATCCGTAACGCTTGCGCGGTTCGGCAGACCACTACTCAAATTCCCACCACGCGGATGACGCGCAGTATTGCTCAAGTTCTCAAGGACGAAGGCTTTATTGCTGACTTTGAGGAAGTGGGTGAGGGGATTAAATCTCAATTAGTTCTTTCCCTCAAATATAAAGGCAAAAACCGTCAACCGATCATTACTACCCTCACCAGAGTCAGTAAACCGGGCCTGCGAGTTTATTCCAACAGTAAAGACTTACCTCGCGTCCTCGGTGGCATTGGCATCGCCATTGTTTCCACCTCTAAAGGCATTATGACCGATCGCGAGGCCCGTAAACAAAACGTTGGCGGCGAAGTCCTTTGCTACATCTGGTAAACAAGGATAAGCTATCAGCCGTCAGCCTTTCCAAGTTTAAACCTGATAGCTGACCCACTGATAACTCTTCCCTGATAACTGATAACTGATAACTGATAACTGTTATGTCTCGTATTGGCAAACGCCCGATTCCTATTCCCAATAAAGTCACCGTCGATATCGATGGTGCTACCGTGACGGTGAAAGGACCCAAAGGAACTCTCCAGAGAACCCTACCCACCGCCGTCGCCATCAATAAAGATGGCGAAACTCTGCTCGTTACCCGTCAAGACGATTCCCGTACTGCCAGAGAACGCCACGGACTCTGTAGAACTCTAGTAGCCAACATGGTGGAAGGAGTCGCTACCGGCTTTCAAAAACGCCTCGATATCCAAGGGGTGGGCTACCGCGCCCAGGCGCAGGGTAGTAAATTAGTTCTTAATGTTGGTTACAGTAAACCCGTGGAAATGGAGATGCCCGATGGTGTTTCCGTCGCCGTAGAGAACAGCACCCAAGTTATCGTCAGTGGCATCGACAAAGAAGCCGTCGGTAACATTGCCGCTAAAATCCGCGAAGTTCGTCCCCCCGAACCCTATAAAGGAAAAGGGATTCGCTATCTTGGTGAAGTCGTCCGTCGCAAAGTTGGTAAAGCTGGCGGTAAAGGCGCTAAAGGCGGTAAAGGAGGTAAAAAATAAACCATGAAACTTAGTCGCAAAGAATCAGTCCGTCGTCGTCACCAGCGTGTGCGTCGCAAAATTAATGGCACTGCTGAACGGCCGCGTTTATCCGTATTTCGTTCTAATAACCACATCTACGCCCAAATTATCGACGACGTAGCCCAACATACCCTCGCGGCCGCTTCTACCCTAGAGGCCACCTTGCGCGGGGAATTAGAGTCCACCGCTACCCAAGAAGCCTCGGCTGCCGTGGGTAAACTGGTGGCCCAAAGGGCCCTAGAAAGAGGCATCGAACAAGTGGTTTTTGATCGCGGTGGCAATCTCTATCACGGTCGCGTCAAAGCCTTAGCAGAAGCGGCTCGGTCAGCCGGCTTAAACTTCTAAAATATCCTTTCAACACTGATAAAACTATGGCAAAACGTCGCAAAGGCAACCGCGAAAAAGAAAAAGAAACCACTTGGCAAGAGCGGGTCATCCAGATCCGCCGGGTTAGTAAAGTGGTTAAGGGTGGTAAAAAACTCAGCTTCCGGGCCATCGTCGTGGTCGGTAATGAAAACGGCCAGGTGGGAGTGGGAGTTGGCAAAGCAGGGGATGTTATCGGGGCCGTCCGTAAAGGCGTGGCCGATGGCAAAAAACAACTAATTGAAGTCTCCTTAACTAAGGCTAGTTCTATCACTCACCTCACCCGGGGCGCTTCCGGTGGCGCTCAGGTACTTATGCGTCCGGCGGCTCCGGGGACTGGGGTTATTGCCGGGGGGGCTGTCCGTACCGTTTTAGAATTGGCTGGGGTAAAAAATATCCTCGCTAAACAACTCGGTAGCGATAACCCCCTCAATAACGCTAGAGCCGCTGTTAACGCCCTGGAAACCCTCCGCACTTTCTCGGAAGTGGCCAAGGATCGAGGCGTATCTGTAGAACATTTGTACACCTAAAGAAATCACCATGAAACTCCACGAAATCGCCCCCCAACCGGGGTCAACTAAACGTCGTCGTCGTGTGGGACGGGGTATCTCGGCCGGCCAGGGCGCTAGTTGCGGTCTGGGAATGCGCGGACAAAAATCTCGCTCTGGGACAGGGACTCGCCCCGGTTTTGAGGGGGGACAAATGCCCCTCTATCGCCGGGTGCCGAAATTAAAGCATTTTCCTTTGGTTAACCCCCGTCAATACACGATCGTTAATCTGAAAAAATTAGCTTCTTTACCCGCTAATACGGAAGTTACCCTAGAAAGTCTCCTAAAAGCTAACATTCTCACCAGTAACGACGGCCCTTTAAAAGTTTTGGGTGATGGTGAAATTACCGTTCCCCTCAAGGTGAAGGCCGCTGCTTTTAGCAATAGTGCTAAAGAGAAAATTACCGCCGCTCAAGGTACTTGGGAAGAAATTTAACGGAGACAGGAGGCAGGAGACAGGAGGCAGGAGACAGGAGGCAGGAGACAGGAGACAGGAGACAGGAGGCAGGAGACAGGAGACAGGAGATTATTTTTATTTATCCTTCCCATCCCCCCACACCCTACACCCTACACCCTACACCCCACACCCCACACCCTACACCCTACACCCCACACCCCACACCCCACACCCTACACCCTACACCCCACACCCCACACCCCACACCCAACCCCCAAGACCTGATTGCTATATCATAAGAAAGACAGGGGAAATCTTAAAAAAATCGAGAAAGTTTTCCCCCTCGATTACTTTTTCCCATAAAAAAAACTGCACTAGAGGTAACTGTTAATGGTCGTTAGTCGTGATAAGGCTCCCACGGCACAGGAAACGTTTATGCAAATGGCACAGGCGGCCGGTTTACGCGGTCGCTTGTTGATTACATTGGGTTTACTGATTCTGCTCCGTTTTGGGATGTTTGTACCGATACCTGGTTTGGATCGGGCAAGATTAGCAGAAATTATTCAAGGTAACGCCGCTTTGGGAATCCTTGACCTGTTTACCGGGGGAGGATTATCGACGTTAGGGATTTTTGCCCTCGGCATTCTTCCCTATATCAACGCCTCAATTATCGTGCAACTGCTCACCGCTGCCCTTCCTTCTTTGGAAGATTTACAGAAAAATGAAGGAGAAGCAGGACGGCGAAAAATTGCCCAAATTACCCGTTATATTGCCTTTGGTTGGGCAATTATTCAAAGTATCGGCATTACTCTCGGTTTATTGGTGGCTAACGGCGTTGTGGCCGGAACTTTACCCTCGATCGCCGCTACGGTTCTCGCTTTAGTGGCCGGTTCTATGTTCGTGATGTGGATTTCGGAACTGATCACAGAACGCGGTCTGGGAAATGGAGCATCTTTGCTGATTTTTGTCAACATTGTCGCTGTTTTACCGAAAACCCTCGGTGATACGATTACTTTTGCTCAACAGGGTGGCCGACAAGCGATCGCTCAAGTGGTGATTCTCTTGCTGGTTTTCTTGGTGATGATTATCGGCATTGTTTTTGTTCAGGAAGGAACCCGTCGGATTCCGATTGTTTCTGCCCGTCGTCAGGTGGGTCGTCGTCTCTATCGGGAAAGAACCAGTTATCTACCCCTACGACTCAATCAAGGGGGCGTGATGCCGATTATTTTCGCCTCGGCAGTGTTGGTCTTACCTTTCCAATTGGTGCAAGCTTTACCCACGGATAACCCGGTCGGTCAGGTTTTAGTCCAGTTGGTTAATGCTCTGCGTCCCGATAGTTGGGGTTATGTGGCTTTTTATAGCTTACTAATTCTCGGTTTTAGTTTCTTCTACGCTTCCCTGATCGTTAACCCCAAGGATATGTCCCAAAACCTGAAAAAAATGGGGGCCAGTATTCCGGGGATTCGGCCAGGGACCGCTACTACTAATTATCTGGAAGGGGTGCTGAATCGTCTCACCCTTTTGGGCGCTCTCTTTTTAAGTTTGGTGGCTACTGTGCCGACTGTAGTAGAAAGCGCCACCGGTGTCACCACTTTTCGCGGTTTGGGGGCAACTTCCCTGTTAATTCTGGTGGGGGTGGCGATCGATACTGCGAAACAAATTCAAACCTATGTCATGTCTCAACGCTATGAGGACATGATTAAAAAGTAGTTAGATAGTTAACCAGTGACCTTTTACCGGTTACTGGTTGTTTTTTCCCTTAAAACCCTATATTTAATCCATGAGCAAACGGATCGGTGTGATATTTTTGGGACCGCCCGGATCGGGAAAAGGTACTCAAGCGGCAAAATTAGCGGAATCTCTGACGATTCCCCATATTTCTACCGGTGAAATTTTACGTCAAGCAATTACAGAGAAGACAGAACTTGGTCAACAAGCACAAGCTTATGTGGAAAAGGGCGAATTAGTCCCCGATGAGTTGTTATTAGGTTTAATTCAGGAACGTTTAAAACAGCCTGACAGTGCTAAGGGTTGGATTCTTGATGGGTTTCCCCGCACGGTGGCACAGGCGAGCTTTTTAGACGCATTACTGGAAGAATTGGCCGATAGTTACACATTTGTGGTCAATTTGGCTGTACCAGATACGGTCTTAATTGAGCGTCTCATGCAACGGGGTCGTCAAGATGATACTAAAGAAACGATCTCCCGTCGCCTACAGGTTTATATCGACCAAACTGCCCCCGTTTTAGATTATTACGGTCAAAAAGGCACTCTTAACCATATCGACGGTAATCAACCGATGGACGCGGTTACTGCCGCTTTAACAGCAGTTGTCACTCCTGTTTAAAGTTTCTCTCAGATCATCAATTCAGTCATCAGTCATCAGTAATCAGTGATCAGTGATCAGTAGGTTGGGTTGAAGCATGAAACCCAACGCCCGCATAGTTTACGCTACCGCTAACCCATCCTACAAATAATTGTGCCTCCCTACTTATACTAAATCCAGTTATTAAAAACTGATTATTTATTCCCTCTTTTGCCTCTTGCATGAGTGCCTGTCCTGATATGTAGCCTATACTCAACGGATTTAGTATTATAAGTTTTTTATATCAAACAGCCGTTAATAGTTGAGCATATTAAAATTTACATTTCGCAATATTTATCTTTTCTTAGGAATTTATTGAAAATAATTCTCATTTGTTTACGAGGTTGCAATACTTCCAGCGATTATGGTATAATTTCGCAGTATGAAATGATGGGATGTTCTGTGCTTTTTTGGGTTTTTAGCTGTCTGGTGATCCTGAAAACCCTTGCTAAATCTACACTCACCTATTCAGCAACAGCAACAACTGGCAGTTAAAGAGCCTTTTTTAAGCCAACCCGTTGATCAATTAATTGTGTAGTTTTGTTGCAAAGAGAAATTTTTTTTGACAAAAAGAACAAAGTGTGCTGCCACTGGATTTAAAATAAACTCAATTGTCCTTCTTGTTTTAAGCGCCAGTTATCATCACCAACTCTCTGGGCAATATCTTCGAGGACGCTTAGAATCGTCTGATTTTCGGGAGTTGTGCCATTTTTTAACAGAGGTAATATATTAAAAACAATATCATCAAAACTAGAGCTTTTATTATCTCTTTCCATCCTTCTCAAATAGCTAATCAAATAGTATTTAATTCTCAATTTAACATCGATTTTTGACTTAAACTTACTGTCTTTTTTGATGGTATATAATTCAGTTTTTTCCTCATAATCAAAATTATCTAACAAAATTGGAGTCAAGTCTGAATACTCCTTGGCTAGTAAATCTAAAAACCCTAATTCCAAACCTTTAATAATCAATTCATCGTTAATTTGTTCTAGGGTTGCCCCATCATTTTTAGCAATAATTCCTTCAACAGTTTGCATGACAATCTCGGTTATATCCATGCCTAAGTTAGCTTTCATTACTGCTTTGGGAGTAGGAACTTTCCGAAAATTAATAATTAACTGTCCTGATAAAACTGTAAAGGGATTTTGCCGCTTTTTAAAGCTAGTTTGGCCATTTTTTTGTGGCACTGCTCCCACATATTCAAATCCGCAACTTTCTGCGGTATCTAAAATTAAATGCCAAAACTCAGGATCTTTGTGAGCAAAGACAAAGGATAACCATCGCTCAAATTTCAAAACTCGATACATTTCTCGAATACTTTGGGCAATTAATTGATTATATTCCTGTTTACTTTTTTGGATTGTTCCCCCTTCAATAGCTTCTAATTGATAGTCCTTTTCCGTCACTTCTAAATCTAACCAAGCATTCCACATTATTGATAAATCTAAGTAGGGAATTTTCTTTCCGTAGGGAGGATCGGTATAAATATAATCAACGCTTTCATTTTCAATAAAACTTAAGTCTGTCGCTGTTCCTTTAACAATTTTGGCATAGTTGATGGTGTTTTTATTAATAAAATACGTCATCTCCTTTTTAGCAGCAACTATCTTTTTAAATCTCAATTCAAAGTAAGTGAAAATATCAATTTCTACAGGTTGAGGTGCTATGCGATAACGGTAATATTGAAAAACTGAAGCATTTCCTTGTCCAGATGCAGGTCTTTGATTATTGTTATGATAAGTTAAATTAGCTTTAGTTAATAAGCCAGAAAACATTAACAATAAAGACTCCCTAATATTCTCGTTTAGTTCTTGTTTAATCAAATGTTTTAATAAACTTAGTCGAGCTAATTGTTTGTTACTAAATAACTGTTCAACAGTAGCCACATCAGAACCTTTAGGCAGTTTCAATCCTTCGGGATAGGGATAGGTATTGAGTGCCTTTGTTATTGCTTCTTTGGTTTGCGGTTCTCGCTCTTGGTAGGCTAATTTAACTCGTTCAAAAGCCTGACTTAAATCATCAAAATCAACGGGACTAATTAAAGAATTAACAAGAAAAATAGCCAGAGGGTTAATATCAATACTAATCGCTTTGCGGTTATTCATTAAAGCTTCAATTGCCGTCACTCCACTACCGCCAAAAGGATCAAGAATGACATCTCCCGGTTGACTAAAGTTTTTAATATATTCTGCCACCACATTCCATGCTTGTTTAGTAAAATATCCATGGACACCAAAATGTCTTTTAGCTTGTTGTTTTTTTACCTCAATTGGTTCTAATAAGGGACGACTTGAGTAGTCAAAAGTTTTGCGACTGATTGGGGAATGGTTTTGATAGGTAAAACTTTTCCCCACTTGAAATCTATCTGGCGCTAAATACTGGGTCAACTCTTGCCAACTATCGGCAATTGCATCAAGAGAAAAATATAAGATAGGTGTACTGGTATCGAGGGTCTTAAATAAACTAAATTCTAGGCCATTACAAAGAGCAAAATAATTACTTCTGATTTCAGGATGACTCGCATAACTATAGACCTGTTCTACTGAATCACCTTCGTAGATATTTTCCGTTGGTTTTTTAGCCTCTAATACCCAAGCATAACTTTGATTAACTTTGAGAACATAGTCAGGAATTAAATTTATCGGACGTTTTTTACTGCCAACCTTTAAAAAGGGATGCCGTAGGGTTTTACTTCTTTCGATATTATCCTCTTGGTAGCCCAAACTTGTTAAAAGAGGCAAAATAATCACTTCTCTAACGCTGTCTTCCTTAAAGTTAGGGTTATTTTTAATTGCCTGAAAATCAATAGCAGAAAAAATATGATTCATGGGTTAGCACTGTTTGTGATAAGTAGGTAGGCGTTAAAAATTATCAGACACCCCCCTTATCAAGGGGGGATTAAAGGGGGGACTAAGGGGGGATCGGCACCCCCCTTATCAAGGGGGGATTAAGGGGGGATCGAACTTAAAATCCATTTTTAATTTAATTATAACCAGCTACTTAGTTTCGATAAATCTTCCTTACTCAGGGGAAAATCAGACCGATTAACTTTGAACACTTACCATTAACCTGCCGTGAAGTTGGGTAAGCTAAGACGCATCTTAACCGCCTATCCTTAGATGAGCTACATCTCCCCCAATCCTTTTACTGTTGCAAGAGTGCAAGAGTGCCTCATCTGAACAAGCAATTTAAATGCGCGGGCAGCTGATGACAGGATTTGACATTTGTTCTGGCGTTGCCCTGTTCCGGCGGTTTCTCTAGATAAGGTGGGTAGAGCATCTTTGACGATGCCTCAACAATATTAAGTTAGACAGGCTTTCTAAAATATATCGTAATCGAGTAGAAGCCCGGTTTCAACCCGCTTCTAGTCATACCAAATCCGTTGATTATAGGCTACTTATAAGGACAGGCACTCGTGCAACAGGGAATAGGCAAAAGGGGGAATAAATAATCAGTTTTTAATAACCAGATTTAGGATCACCGATGAGAATTCCCATCTCTTGAGAACGGGGAGATGTCAATTTTCTAGCAGTCGATGAGAGATTCTTGGGGACGAACCTAGCTAAAAATACCCCCACGCAATCGGTCAACCTGATTACGTTAAAATCAAAAGCAGGATACTGTGTATGACGGAAAAACTCGATGAACTCAGTGATTAAAGCGGTACAAACTGCCTATTATGGGGATGCAGCCTATCGGACACCACCACCGGACTTAGAATCTCTCCTGCTCAAAGAGAGAATTGTCTATCTGGGGTTGCCCTTATTTTCCTCCGATGATGTCAAGCGCAATGTCGGGGTGGACGTGACGGAATTAATTATCGCCCAACTGCTCTACCTGCAATTTGACGATCCCGAAAAACCGATTTTCTTCTATATCAACTCTACCGGCACATCCTGGTACACGGGGGACGCGATCGGCTACGAAACCGAAGCTTTCGCCATCTGTGACACCCTCAACTACATTAAACCTCCCGTTCATACTATTTGTATCGGACAGGCCATGGGAACTGCAGCGATGATTCTTTCCGCAGGAACCAAGGGTTTTCGCGCCTCCTTACCCCACGCTACCATCGTTCTCAACCAAAACCGCACTGGGGCGCAAGGACAAGCCACCGATATCCAGATTCGCGCCAAAGAAGTAATCGCCAACAAACAGACGATGTTGGAAATTTTCTCGAAAAATACGGGTCAAACCACCGAAAAACTGGCGAAAGATATGGATCGCACCTTCTATCTCACCCCACAACAGGCGAAAGACTACGGATTAATCGATCGCGTTCTCGAAAGTCGCAAGGAGCTGCCGAAACCCCTCGCCCAAGTTAGTTAAGATTTATTACAAATTAGCAGGAGTTGTTACCAATTATGCCTATCGGTGTGCCAAAAGTTCCCTACCGTCTGCCGGGTAGCCAATACGAACAGTGGATTAGCATTTACAGCCGTCTTTCGGTGGAACGCATTCTTTTTTTGGGGCAGGAAGTCACCGACGGGTTAGCCAATGCCCTTGTGGCCCAAATGCTTTATCTCGACTCGGAAGACCCCACTAAACCCATCTATCTCTATATCAACTCGCCGGGGGGTTCCGTTACCGCCGGTATGGCCATCTACGACACCATGCAGTACATCAAAGCGGAAGTGGTGACTATCTGTGTGGGATTAGCGGCCTCTATGGGGGCATTTTTACTGGCTTCCGGTAGTCCGGGTAAGCGTCTCGCTCTTCCCCACGCGCGGATTATGATTCACCAACCCATGGGCGGAACTGGGCGCCGGCAAGCGACGGATATCGACATTGAAGCTAAGGAAATCCTGCGTATTCGCCAGCAATTAAACGAAATTATGGCTAACCGCACCGGACAAACCATCGAACGCATCGAAAAAGACACGGACCGCGATTATTTCCTCTCCGCCGAGGAAGCTGTCGCCTACGGTTTAATCGATAAGGTGGTGGAGGGAAGACCGGCTTAAGTCAGTCAGAGGTTAGAACAGGCGAGAAACCTGTTCTAACTGCCATTGGACAAACTTCCTTAGATGGTAGGTTGGTTGATCGGATAAGAGGGTATCTGTTGGGTATGGAATTTTTAGCAACTTTAGAAACAGGCTTGATCTCTGCCGTGGCAATCATCAAGTTTTGCCTAGAAAGTATTTCGATCGCTTGTGTGGTGATCGGATTAATTAAAACCCTACAATTAGCTTGGCAGTCTAATCGTCACCGTCGCAGTCTTCCCCCTTTTTCCTTCAATCAAATTCGCATTCGTTTCGGTACTTGGCTATCTTTAGCCCTAGAGTTTCAGTTAGGTGGAGACATCGTGGCTACTACCGTCACACCTACTATAGAAGCCTTGGCACAACTCGCCCTCATCGCTATTATCCGAACTTTCCTCAACTATTTCCTCAGCCAAGAATTGGAAACGGAATTGTCCATGGAAAAAGAGCGATCACAACTAGCAGCCCAGGACAATCTCAGGGATTTTTAATGCCAAAAAAAGGTGAGTTGACAATCACCTGACCTAACCCCTGATAAGCTGTTGACTATTGAGGGTATGCTAAAAAAGTTTTTCAGCAAGCTCTAGATAGGGCTTGCTGAATAAATCTAAAAACCTTGTTGGGTAAGACTTTTAGACTTTTTGATTGACAAAAAGTACCAGTTGTGGGAGAGATAGGGGGAAAATTCTGGGACTTTTTCTCTGAAAATTAGGTAATTGACCAGATGAGAATCGGTAAAACCCTACACCCCACACCCCACACCCCACACCCTGTCCCCACGAAAAACTTTTTCTGCAGACCCTAGATAGTCAACAGCTTATTACTTTCGATCGCCCATTGGGCCAATTCCGTGCGATTATGAAGACCGGTTTTATGGAGCATATTCGACACATGACTTTCGATTGTCCGTTGACTAACATTGAGTTTTGCGGCGATTTCCCGATTAGCCATGCCCTGGGCGACCAATTGTACTACTTTTAACTCCGTTGGGGTTAATTCCACATTACCCTGGACTTGAACAGGGGTGACATCCGGGGAATGGATGCGGGTGCTGCGTTTCAGCAACCGGCCCGCTTGTTTAAGGGAAGACTCCACCAGGGCCACTAATTCTTCCGGTTCAAAGGGTTTGACCATATAGACATCGGCCCCGGCGGTTACACCTGTTATCTTGTCCTGACTTTGACCCTTAGGGGAGAGAAAGATCACGGGAATGCAACTAAAACGACTGTCCTGACGAATTTTTTCGAGGAAAGCATGACCGTCCATTTCTGGCATGATCAGATCACAGATAATCATATCGGGGATTTCTGCTGCTTTGGCAGTATTTGCCCCGCGTTCGAGGATTTCTAGGGCTTCGGGACCGTTTTCTGCGGTTGTCACCCTATAACCACGAAACTCTAGATAATCCTTCACCAAAAGTATTAAATTCGGGTCATCGTCGATTAATAAAAGTTGTTTATTGTCTTTGTTGGTCTCTTTCATCGCTATTTTCTGGGCTACAGGGTTGGGGGAATGGAGACGGACAAAGGATCGACAGGCAAGAGGCAACAGGTAGTTAGGGTTTCCTGAATAAATCTAAAAACCTTATCCAACAAGGTTTTTAGACTTTTTTTCTCTCAAAAAGTGCCGACCATTGGAGTGATTGGGGGGAAAATTCTGAGACTTTTTCCCTAAAAATTAGGTAATTGACTCCCTCAAAATCGGTAAAACCCTACACCCCACACCCCACACCCCACACCCTGCCCCCACGAAAAACTTTTTGCCGCAAACCCTAATTAATTGTGTTTCAGCTAGTTTTAACCCTGTTTTCCTCTATTGTTTCGGGTTCTTCTCCTGGACAGTTCAGGGAAATTGCCGGTAAATCGTGGCGAAGGAAAGCATATTCGGTGACGATTTGATTACCGATTAGGTGTTCTTGGATAATTCTTTCGATCGCTTCCTTGTTTACCCTTCCATACCAGACTCCTTCCGGGTACACTAATAAAATCGGCCCTTGGCTACAAACCCGCAAACAGTTGGCTTTAGTGCGAAAAATACAGCCAGGACGGTCGGCGCTGGGGCGATCGAGTTCTAATTCACTTAACCGCTTCTTTAAATAATCCCATACTTCTAACCCTTCTTCCTTGTCACAACATTTTGGCTTAGTCTGATCGCAGCAGAGAAATAGATGACGCTGGATCTGGGCCAGTCCCAACTTAGCCACATTTTCCCCCAAGATATCTCTAGTGTCCGCTTCTTCCATAAATTTTTTTTATCAACTAAACTCTTGACATTGAACAGAAAATGTGCATGGCCGACTAAAATTTCGGTTTGAGGATGTAACGATAGATAAGATAAACGATAGCGGCAAGGATTAAAGCGCTTAAAACTGCGCTGACTAGGCGTAAAATCGCCGTTAAAATCGAAAGAGCCACAAAAACCCCCGCCACTGCCACGACTACCTGTGCCGGTGTGGACAGGCTGCCGTACCAAGTTTTCACTTTTTCGAGAGTGGCAGCGAAACTAACCGGGGTAGCAACGGGGGGAAAATCGTCGGGTTCGATTTCCACTTCCACTTCCTCTGGGGTATATTTAGTATCGAACGGTTCGGGAGACTGCATAAACACTCAAGCTACTTAACACTTCATCCCTATTTTATCGGTGATTGGGGTTGATGGGGGTTGAGGCCAGATCAATGTAACATTGACATCCTCACCGCCGTAAACGGACGGCGATTCCCAAACCTCACGATTTGAGTTTCTGCTTCTGTCCCGAAGGATTTTTCGCACCTGCCTTAACAGATTTACTCTGTTCTGGTCTTATGGTCGCTCTACAGACTGACACCGCAAGCCCTGCGGCCAAA
>NZ_JAPZQJ010000595.1:0-7304 GCF_027530405.1 Microcystis sp. LE19-41.2A
ACTGTGCTATCCTATCCCCAAGATCGTCTATTTATTGCTCAAACTAGCTCTCCCCACCCCACACCCCACACCCCGCGATGTTCAGGGGGATTAAACTGGTAAAGCGTGACACAAAACTGCTAGAGTTACCAAAGACGAGTATATAAACTTTACAGATATTGTATGAGAGTTTTGGTTATTGGCGGAGACGGCTATTGTGGTTGGGCAACGGCACTCCATCTATCAAATAGAGGTTACGAAGTAGGCATACTTGATAGTTTAGTTCGTCGCTATTGGGACTTACAATTAGGCTGCGATACCTTAACACCGATCGCACCCATATCTCATCGGATTCAACGCTGGCAAGATCTAACGGGAAAATCGATCGATCTTTTTGTCGGGGATATTAATGACTACGACTTTCTGATTCAATCCCTGCGACAGTTTCAACCGGATGCGATTGTTCACTTTGGAGAACAGAGATCTGCACCCTTCTCCATGATCGATCGCGAACACGCAGTTTTAACCCAAGTTAACAACGTGGTTGGCAATTTAAACATCCTCTATGCGATGAAAGAGGAATTTCCCGAAGCGCACCTAGTAAAACTGGGAACCATGGGTGAGTATGGCACACCGAATATAGATATTGAAGAAGGCTACATCACGATCGAACATAACGGTCGTAAGGATACTTTACCCTATCCCAAACAGCCCGGTAGTATGTACCATCTCAGCAAAGTCCACGATAGCCATAATATCCATTTTGCCTGTCGGATGTGGGGTTTAAAAGCCACAGATCTCAATCAAGGGGTGGTTTATGGAGTCCTCACCGAAGAAACGGGAATGGATGAGATGTTAATTAACCGTCTCGATTACGATGGGGTTTTTGGTACTGCTTTAAACCGTTTTTGTATTCAAGCGGCGATCGGTCATCCCCTAACAGTGTACGGTAAAGGTGGCCAAACGCGGGGATTTTTAGATATCCGCGATACCGTGGGTTGTTTGGAATTAGCGATCGCCAATCCCGCTCAATCGGGGGAATTTCGCGTTTTTAACCAATTTACCGAACTGTTTAGCGTCGGTGACTTGGCACTGATGGTGAAAAAAGCTGGTTCTGCGTTAGGGTTAAATGTGGAGATTAACAATCTTGACAACCCGCGCATCGAGTTAGAGGAACATTATTTTAACGCTAAAAACACAAAATTACTCGATCTAGGCCTACAACCTCACTATCTCTCCGATTCTCTCCTCGATTCCCTCTTGAACTTCGCCACCAAGTACAGAGACCGGGTAGATATGAATCATATCCTACCAAAAGTCACTTGGAAACGATAATTGATCAGTAAATGATAAGTTGAGGATGGGGTAGTAACCCATCCTTGGCGTTTTTCTAATGTATCGGAATCAAATTCGATCTTAATCGGCACTGATGGGAATTATTGTCGCCCACAATTGCGGGAATTAGGGCAACGTTCCTGCATTAATTGGGAAAATTCCGTTCTTTGAGCGGGAGTCAACACTTGACGAATTTCCAAAAAACTCTCAAATTGCAGGTTACTGATTTCTTGGCGATTGCGAGAGATTTGCTGATGTTTAGCACGGATATCTCGATCGGAGGCATTATTCGATAATAAACTATTTAATTCTTGTTCGTTGTTTCTAATGGTTTCTCGCAACTGTTTGGTTTTTTCCTGATATTTCTGACGAATAGCGGCAATTTTCGACTTTTGGTCATCGGTAAGGTTTAATTGTTCGATTAGTCTTTCTCGAGAATTATTCATTCGACGACTCTCAGGACGCTGGGGAGAGCTAGTTTGAGCGATAAATAGACGATCTTGGGGATAGGATAGCACAGTGGCACTTGGGGCCAAGTTAGCGGCCAGAGTTAAAACCATGGTTGTGCCGAGAATCGAGACAGTAGAAAAGTACATAATTGACCTTGACAAAGAAATTAAGGATTATAGGTAGAATAGGTGAGTTGAGGCTCGTTTAAGGTCATCCAAGGGGAACTATAAACGCTAGGAGCAGCAATCGGTGGAGCGATGCTATGGTTCCAACTCTCCACTAAAAAAGCTTCCAACTGCTCGTCGGAAATTTGGCCCAGTTGTGGATAAGGATGAAACCAACGATAGGAACCAACAATCAGCACCGATAAGGCAGTAATACCAGTTATCCACCCCAATAAAGGCAGGGATTTTGGGCGAGTTACCGGCCTTTCTCCCCTAATCATTTGCATTAACTGTTCTTCTTCATCTATCGGTCGAGGTGGCAGCGATGGACGATAGCGACGCAGAAAATTAACCACTTTGTCATCTTCTGGGGACATTAGATAACTCCTTGTTTTTGCAAAAATTGACCCATGGTTTTACGCGCATAATAAAGACGTGATTTCACCGTACCGAGGGGAATTTCTAAGATTTGAGCGATTTCCTTTTGGGGTAAGTCCTCTAGATCGTGAAGGACAAGGACAGCGCGATGTTCTAAACTGAGAATTTCTAACCCTTGTCGGACCACATCCTCATAATGCAATTGCATCAAATCGGGACTATCTTGGGGACGGGATTCGCTATCAAGGGAGTTTTCCTCATCAGTGCTTTTGGCCATCCTCATTTGTCTTTTGGCTAATTGTCGCCGACCATCGATCGCCACATTCCAAGTGATCCGATAAACCCAAGTGGAAAAGTATTCAGGTGAACGCAATTTCGGCAACCCGCGCCACAGTCTTAAAAATACCTCTTGGACAAAATCCTCTAGGAATTCCCTTCCACAGAGTTGATAGAGAGTAGAGCGGATTTTTGGTTGATAAAGACGGTAAAGGTGACGAAAAGCACCCCGATCACCCCTTTGACATTTTAAGATTAACTCTCGATCGCTCACACTTGTTTGCTTCTCGGTTATCACCTCGATCATTCCCCTCACCCCTAGCTACTTGTCCCTTTAGACTAGGGGGTGTCAAGAATGGTTCATAACCAGTTATCAGTTATCAGTGATCAGTTATCAGTGATCAGTTATCAGCTTTTTTCTCCCCACACCCCATCTCCCCTCTCCCTTCTCCCTTCTCCCCACACCCCACACCCCACACCCCACACCCCACACCCCACACCCCACACCCCACTTCCCATCATCGAGGGAGTAATTGTTGATAGAAATCCAATTGTTTTTGAGCGAGGGCTTTATTAGTATAATTGGTCATTACCCTCTGATAACCCCTCTGGCCTAATTCTTGAGCGAAGCTGGGATTATCTAAGAGAGTTTGTATAGATTTAGCCAGTGCCTCCCCATCTTTTTCGGGAAAAATTAAACCCGTATCAGCAATAACAAAGGGGATTTCTCCCGAATCAGAACCAATAACAGGAACCTGACAGGCCATAGCTTCAATTAAGACATGACCGAATTGTTCTTTCCAACCAACGGCAGTTAAGGTTTTGACCTGATAGGTGATTTCTGAAGGCAAAACTAAAGTGTTCATCAGGTTAATATAATTAACTACTTGATCGTGGGGAACACTTTCCACTATCATCAAGCGGTCGCTTATTCCTGCGGCTGTAGCTTCGCTGACTATTTTATCTTTCAGGATGCCCCGACCTAACAGTAATAATTTCCACTTACCTGTTAATTTAGCTACAGCTTTAATCAGCGTTATAATGCCTTTCTCTTCCACAAAACGACCGACAAAACCAATCACAAATTCATCGCTTTCAATGCCTAAAGATCGGGCTAAATCGGGTTGCTTGTCAGGGGAAAAAAGGACTTCATCCACTCCTAATTGCGGTAAAACTGTGTATTTACCCCTGTAACCCCGTTCTTTTAAAACATCTACTCCGTCCTGATTACCGGCGATTAAACCATCGGTATTTTTCAGGTTATAAGCTTCTAACCAAGAGATGGGAAATTTAGGAGTATAGGGAAGATTCCACCAAGTAAAAAATACATTTTTAGCCTGGAGATTTAAGAGACGATTCAGAGTAATAAATTGAGCATAAGCGAGAGATTTAGAACCCTGTTCCACTTGAATAATATCGGGTCTAAATTTCTGCAATAAAGGAATTATATCAGCACCAAAAGTTAATAAAGCTTGGTTATTCTGGCTAAAATTAGAGATAGGAATGACTCGGAAATTGTCGGCTATTTTCGGTTGACTTTCAATGATTTTATTTTGGACTCCTCCCGGTTGCCAACGTTGGGGAACAACAATAGTAACTTCAATATTGGGATTTAATCTTGTCAGGGCGCGCAGTTTCTCACAGTTGAGATCAACTATATATGTATGACTAGCGACTAAAATTTTCATAGATTATCTAGTTTTGTATAAATTTGGCCATCATTCCAGAGGGACTTTACTTGAGTTTTTAGAGCATCGAGAAAACCTAAACTATAAAAAATTCCCCTAGAAAGGATTTTAATCGGGGAACCACCTTTATTACAGGGAGGATTGCCAAGAACGTGACAATCAAATAATTTAGCGTAGAGTCGCAATTGTTGAGCGAGAGTGAGATTTTTCAGGGCCATCAGAAAGTGATTATGATAAAAAGTCGTCTGATAACTCAAAGAACGAGTGCTAATATCATGACAGCCGCCGGTTTCTTCCCCTAAATGAACCAGATAAGCGGTGGGATCGTACCAGACATGATAGGGAGTCCGGCGTAACCTTAAGCAAAAATCCGATTCCTCGCGCACGGCACTGCCACGAAAGCGTTCATCGAACCAAATGCCGTATTTCGTAAATATATCCTTACGGAAAGACATATTACAGCCCCGGGCTGAGATTACCTGCTGGGGTTTAGTGGTGTGGACAAGATCGATGTAATACCAAGCAATGCCCGGATCCATCGCTTGGGGGGGTAAAAAGTCGATTTCGTAGGGTTTGCCGGTATCTGTCACCATTTTTTGGGAGTCACCCAATTTCATGCGATCAAATACCCGACCGGCCACTACACCTATCTCAGGGTTCTTGACAAAATTCTCACTATGTGCTTTGAGATAATTATCCGGTAGCCGCACATCATCATCGATAAAAAGAACGATATCGCCTTGGGCGCGACGGACTCCATAATTTCTGGCACCGGGTAAACTCGCCCAATCTAGCCGATACCAGCTAATTTTGTGCTGATTAGCCAGATTTTCTAGATAGGATTGTATGGCGGGGCTATGGGTAGCGGTTTGGTCGATAACTAACACCTCAAAATCGGGATAATCTTGTTTGAGCAGGTCATCGAGAGTATCTTTAAGAGGCTCTTCGCGTCGATAGGTGGGTATGATGACAGAAATCGAGGGAAAATTCATAGCAGGGAATGGGGGAGTGGGGGAGTGGGGAAGTGGGGGAGTGGGGAAATGGGGGAATGGGGGAATTTCCACTAAAACCCTAAAACCCCAACACCCTAAAACCCAACACCTATATTTCAAGCTAAAGAAACACCTTTGCGTTTAAAATTTAAGCCCTTTTTGGAGGATTTTGTGGCGGTTTCCCCCGCCAGAATTTTAGCCTCTTTTTCCTGTTTTTCGATCACGGGTAATCTAAAAATTACGCCCGCAAATATCCAGTAATAAACGCCCACAGGATCCGTATCGAGGGCATACCAATAGGGAAGATAGGCAACAAAGAGCAGCAAAACCCAATAACTACCGGCAAAACCCCGCAGAGTGGGATCTTTGAGGGAACGATAGGTGCGGAAGGCCAGATAAACTAGATGGGTCATGAATATCATGTACAAGGCAAAACCAATGTATCCCAACTCGAATAAAACTTTAGTGTGATAGGTTTCCACAAAGGAAATATTACCGAAAACCCTAGCAGAAGCTGTGGCCACACCAAGTCCACGACCTAAAATACCGCCCTGATTACGGATAGCAAAATCCAACTGTTCTTGAAGAAAAGCGGTGGGGGGAGCCTGTCGCCAACGGCTGATGGCACTATCGTAGCGTTGTTGGACAAAATCGGGGTTAAGGAAAGAAAAACCGATAGCTAGAAGTAAAGTGGCGGCAAAAATGATCGGCAAAAATCGTTTTAAGTTAGCGATTTGTCCCGTAAGAATCGTCATCAGACCAATAATCATCGGTACAGCAAAGAAAGCTAATCTTTGCCCAGAGATCACTGCATTAATAAAAACTAGGGTTAAACCCACTAGGGCTGCTAGTCGCCATTTTTGGGAAATTTCACTAAAGGCACTGGCATAACAAACTACGGCACTAGAGACCAAAAACCAAGCCCAGTGCCAGGGAGAAACAAAGGTACCTGGTAGGCGGATCATATTCACTTCCGGACTATACACTAATGCCCCACCAACCAAACACCTTGCATCTAAGTGGGCTTTGAATAGTGCATCAGCTACAAAGCCTCTAGTTCCTACACAACGACCGGTTTTCAGCATCCAGTATTGCATTAGTCCTAGGACACAACAAATAATCGCTAAAGTCACTAAAAGACGACTAAAAAATAATAGGGTCGGTTTGTCTTTGATTAAGTAATAAGTGCAGAAGATCAAGGGGACATAACCCAGCAAAACTTTAAATCCTAATATTCCTTGCAGAAAAGTCTCACTTGTCCGACAGGGAATCCCGCGCAAACGACCATCCCTAAAGATACTCATCCCAGCCACGGAATCACAAGTAGGCAGAAATTGTCTCTGCAAATTGACGGCTAATAGACAAACTACACAGAAAACAAAGATTAATAATAGGGTTGTACCTAATTGTTTGGGGACAATAATCGGTAATTGCTTTTTTCGACATTCTAAAACTAAGGCGATTAAAGCGGGTAGATAAAAGATATCTTTACTAAGCTGGAGGATTGAACTACCTCCCAACCAATACACGATAGTGCCAGTGAAGGGGACATAGATAATAAATGCCCAAAGAGCCATGCGAGGATAGCTAAAGGAGAAAACTACTAAAATTAAGGCTAAACTTACTGCAGCTCCTATCGTGGCATCAAATAATAAGCTGAGGGGTAATCCGAGCAAAATTGCTACACAAATAGCAAAAATAACCAACCCCGTTAACTTTTGTTTCTTTTGCCTTTCTTCTTTTTTGAGGGCAAGTTTCTCTTTGATGTTAAGCGGGGGACTATCAGCTTTTGTTTGGCCTTGTTTATTCTTTTTTTTCTGGCGATCAATACTTAGTCTGGTCATCGAAAAACTGGGTCTGAAACCCCGCCCTTTAGCGATAGCGGAGGGCGGCTTTATATAAGTTAGCGAGAAACAATTAAACCGTTAGAACGACGAATTAACTGAATCTTGCTAACAGCTATCTGTCCCAATCGTTGACCATTGGTATCGCTTACAGATAGCTGTTTTTCGGTATCTCCACTGACATAACCAATCCCTTTG
>NZ_JAPZQJ010000103.1:0-1814 GCF_027530405.1 Microcystis sp. LE19-41.2A
CTATACGGCCATCTTCACGGCCGACGATGCTGTGGAAACCACCGACTCGGTGTCCGTGGCAGCGGCCAGCTACAGCGACGTGGCGGGCAACGATGGCGGAGCGGGTACGGACACGGTGACGATTGATACGCTCAATCCGACAGTGGGCATCACCTTCGACAGCTCACCGCTCACCAGCCAGAACTTTAGCACTACGATCACCTTCCAGTTCAGCGAAGCCGTAAGCGGTTTCGCCGCCAGCGATGTGACCCTGACCAACGGGGTGCTGAGCAACTTCACCGGCAGCGGCAGCAGCTACACCGCCACCTTCATCGCCACCAACTTCCAGTCGCCAACGGGAACAGTGGCAGTGTCCAACGACTATTTCGATACCCTTGGCAACCAGGGTGTTGCCAATTCGGCCAACATCGCTATGACCGTGGGCGGCAGTCCTGACCCGAATGATGGTCCGTCTGGAGGCGATAGTGTGATTGGCTCAGGTACAATTGGCGCGGATTCCATCACCGGATCAACCGGTGACGACAACCTTAGCGGCCTCGACGGCAACGACACCATCAATGGCGGCGACGGCAACGACACCATCAACGGCGGCACTGGCGCCGACATTATCAGCGGCGGCACCGGCAACGACAACATCATCGGACTCGGCGGCTTTGATCTGATCTACGGCGGATCCGGCAATGATACCATCAATGGTAGTAATGGTATTGACACCATCGTCGGCGGGTTCGGCAACGATTCCCTGACCGGTGGCGGCGGCGACACCTTCCAGTTTCTGAGCATCTACGACCAGCAGGATGTAATCACCAGCTTCAACGACACCATCGTGTTCGATATAACCGGTGCCAGCGCCTTCACGTCCTTGGGTAGCGTGTCTTTGGGAACCACAAACTACACAGGTGCAATTGCCGGCGGTTACCTCACCTACAGCGGTGGGGTACTCTCCTACGATGCCGATGGTTCCGCGGGATCAACCTTCAGTCCGTTGGCGATCGTCACGTTGACTGGAACTCTCACCCCCACCCTCTCCGACACCAAAGTGCTGTTCCAGAACCTCTAGCTCAAGCAGGCATTCCCCGCCTTATTTCTCCAGCCCCTGCTGGCCATTATTGCGGGGAATGTTCTTAACTTCTTCTGCTCTGCACCTGCTTACCGGCTCTGGTTTTGAGCCAGTCCGTAGCCAGTCCGTAGGTTGGGTTGAGCGAATCAATAGGTTAAAGAAAACCTCTCAATTTTAGGGGAAAGCGAAACCCAACGCCCGATTATGTTACGCTACCGCTAACCCATCCTACAAATAATTGTGCCTCCCTACTTAAGTTTAACTTACATAGGGGTTGCTGAATAAATCTAAAAACCTTGTTGGGTAAGACTTTTCGACTTTTTTCCCCTCAAAAAGTGCCAGCCATTGCGGGGATCGGGGGGAAAATTCAGGTGCTTTTTCCCTGAAAATTAGGTAAGTATCTAAGCACAATTAATTACACATCTAAGCCACTACTCCGTCAGACTTCTGCTGTGATCAGTAAACAGTGAACTGAAAACTCAAATCCGATCCCTAATAGCTGTATCCTGTCTCGGAGTCTCCTGTCTCGGAGTCTCCTGTCTCGGAGTCTCCTGTCTCGACTAGGAAATTAATTTTGCACGACTACTTAAGTGGGTGGGTGGAATTAAATATAAGATGAACGTAGCGACTGTCTTGATTGTCAAGGGGTAACTCAAAAAACAATCAAGGAGTTGCTGTCGAACCTAAAATCTCAAGCCAGAAAAAAGCGCAGCAAAAACTAAGTCGCTCAGGTTAAACCAAAGCAAGCGCAACC
>NZ_JAPZQJ010000090.1:0-1709 GCF_027530405.1 Microcystis sp. LE19-41.2A
TATAATTAAATTAAAAATGGATTTTAGGTTCGATCCCCCCTGCCCCCCTTGATAAGGGGGGTGCCGATCCCCCCTTAGTCCCCCCTTTAATCCCCCCTTAATAAGGGGGGCATCTGACAACTTTTAACGCCTACCTACTTACTTCTTTTCAACCGGTCTCGAAAACAGTTTTGTCAGTCCCTCAGTCCCTTGGCAAAATCCATCTATTGGCGGGGAAAACGCTGCATGGTTCCGAAAAAATCACCACGAATTCCTTTAGAATTGCACCAGATCAAGGCTCACGAGTTTTATCAAAAACGGCTGGCATCGGGTAAAGAAGGCAATGAGATAGATGACTGGCAGCAAGCGAAAGAATATTTGAGCCAACATCCCAGAGCGATTCTTGCTTGGAATCTAAAAATGCCCTATCGCGGGGGAAAAAGGCTAATTAAAAGATTGTTGCTATCGCTCCAGTCTCTTGTCAGAGTTGCTTGGAAACTGCTAATCTTTCCCTTCTGGCTATTTCAGCAAATACCGGGGCTTTTTGCCCGTGAAGACAAAGACAGCCGCACCTTTGCCATTGATGTGGTCAAAACGATTATTTCTGCCCTGGGATTAATTGCTACCCTTTTGGCAGGAATTGGGCTTATTGTCAATTATTTCAATTCTCAAGCGGAAATGCAACTGACTCAGCAACGTCTGATTACCGAGCGCTTCTCGAAAGCCGTCGAGCAAATCGGTAGTGGTAAAGAGGAGGTGGTAATTGGCGGCATTTATTCCCTAGAGCGAATTGCCAAAGATTCTCGCGAGGATCAATGGACAATTATGGAAGTGCTGACTTCCTACATTCGTAAAAATTCCCCCATTCCCTCGAATATTCAACAACTGGAGCCGGCGGCAAGAGAGAAAGCCCTAGAAAAGCTTCCTTCCGTGAGTATTCCAGTTCAGGCCGCTTTAACGGTAATCGGCCGGCGTAAAGTTGAGAATGTCCAAGCTGGGGATAATTTGGCTGAAACAACTGACCCTAATAAAATTAAAATTCTTGATTTAAGTCGGACAAATTTGAGGGGAGCCAACCTCAACCGAGCCAACCTCAACCGAGCCAACCTCGACGGAGCCAACCTCAACGGAGCCAAACTCTGGGTAGCCTACCTCAACGGAGCCAACCTCAACGGAGCCTACCTCAACGGAGCCAACCTCAACGGAGCCAAACTCAACCGAGCCGACCTCAACCGAGCCTACCTCAACGGAGCCGACCTCAACGGAGCCTACCTCAACGGAGCCATCCTCAACGGAGCCAACCTCTACGGAGCCATCCTCTGGGGAGCCGAGGTTGATCCAAAACAAATTAAATCGGCCTGCTTTTGGGAAAAAGCAATATACACGGAATCCAAGTGGGATAAAGATAAAAAATTATGGGTGGCTGAGGACCGGGAAGCCAATCGACGAGAAATCGAGAAACTCAAAAGGGACAAAAACTCAGATCCGCGAAATCCGATCGATTGTAATACTAAATAGGGTTTGCGGCAAAAAGTACGGGCGAAGCATTCGGATAGAAAATCTCCGGTTTCACCGATAGGTTATGCCCAAATGCTTCGCCCCTACAGGACGCGGGCCGATGAAAACGCAAGGTTTGGAAGCACGATTCTCTCAAAATCTTGCACCTGTTTGGCGAGAAAAGCCACAAAACCCTTACCTTACCTACATTTCACATTTATTCAGCCAACCCT
>NZ_JAPZQJ010000650.1:0-8142 GCF_027530405.1 Microcystis sp. LE19-41.2A
ATTCCCCCATCTCCCCATTCCCCCATCTCCCCATCTCCCCATCTCCCCATCTCCCCATTCCCCTAATCCCTGCTGCCCAAATGATTTTCTAGCCATTGAATTACCTGTTGAGCTAAACTAACATTGTTTAATCGATCGATCTCGCGAATGCCGGTGGGACTGGTGACATTAACTTCGGTGAGGTAGCCACCAATCACATCTAATCCGACAAAATATAGGCCATCTTCTCGTAATTTTGGGGCTAAAGTGGCACAGATTTCTAATTCTCGATCGCTGATTTCTGTTTTTGCTACTCGTCCACCCACGGCCATATTACCGCGAAATTCTGAACCGGTGGGAATGCGATTAACTGCCCCGATGGGTTCACCATTGAGGACAATAATGCGTTTATCTCCTTCTTGGGCAGCTGGTAAATAATCTTGAATCATTACCGGTTCTTGTCCCCATTTTGTGCTAATTTCAATCATTGAATTGAGATTGCGATCTTCGGGACTAAGAAATAAAATTCCCTCCCCTGCTTTGCCCCCCAAAGGTTTCATAACTGCCGCCCCTTTTTGGTTGACAAATTCCCTAATTGTCGCTTTATCTTGGGAAACAATTGTGGCGGGCATTACCTGAGCAAAGTGAATAGTATATAACTTTTCGTTGGCATGGCGTAAACCCCTAGTTGAGTTAATTACTTGGGTTTTTTGGGGGTCGATCAGGTCTAATAAATAGGTGGCATAGAGATAGGCAATCGTCACGGGTGGGTCTTTTCGCATCCAGACAAAATCGAAGTTTTCTAGGCAGGTAAAAACTGTCTCTTGTCTTTGATACCATTGAGATACAGCCACCCAATGATTATCTTTTAACTCCACGGGAACCAGTTCAATTTTAGTTAGTTTTGCCCAAGCTTTTCCCGCAATCGCACTGAGATCCGTGATGGAAGTCATCCAGACTTCATGGCCTAATAATTGGGACGCTTCCATGATAGCTACACTGGTATCATGGCCCGGATCTAAATACTCGATCGGATCGATAATAAAGGCTAGTTTCATTAATAGTTTTTATCCTTAATTCTGCAACAGGGGAGCTAAACCACCACTTCTATCTAAAGCATAGATGTCATCGCAGCCCCCGATGTGTTGATCGTTTATAAAAATTTGTGGTACACTTGTACGACCATTGGCTCGATCGGACATTTTGGCTCGCGCTCTTTCATCACCATCGATACAATATTCGGTAAACTCCACCCCTTTTTTCTTGAGTAATGCTTTAGCGCGGATACAGAAAGGACAGGAACTCCAAGTATAGATCTCAACATTAGCGGCCATAAAATTTATCTCCCTTCTTTACATATCTTAAATTTTAGCCGATAACCGAGCAGTGATCTTCCTTCAGGTCAGAAAACGCCAATTAGGGCGATTCCACTGATATATTGCTTGTATTTCCCATTCTTCACCGTTTTGAAAGCGAATACGGCAACTAACAGGGGGGGAATCATCCTCACTTTCATTTACGGCGTTGTCAGATCAGAATAGGTAAAGATGCAATGCAATCCTTGCTATCAAAGTAATTTCAGTTCCGGTGCTGATTCGGAGCATCTTTCAATTTGACAACGCCTATTGTAGGGCTAATTCATGAATTAGCCCTACACCTATTACCTCACAGGTAAACCCGTCGCAACTATCGAGAGCGTCTGTGGGAATCCATTCCCATGAGAGTCCTAAAAAAGCTGATTTCAAAGGGTGACGATCCACGATAATCTAAGTATTGGGGAAATCATACCGTAAAATCACTCATCTATGACACCACGCTCGCTCACCGTTTTGCTCCTTTCTGTTCTTTTCTGGCTGTCTAGCTTGCTTATCATCCCTACTGCTCAAGCTTTGACCCCAATTCAACTATTAGATGTATCTTACAAAGACTGTCCCCCCGAATTAGCCGAGGGGAGTGTCACCAGTGGGGGAACCAGTTTTCCGGCTAATTGTTTTTTAATCACCGGCAAAGCTAAAAATAATTCCGGAAAAACCGTCTATGATGCCGATGTTTTTGGTCGGATTTACGATGCTAACGGGGAACCGGCTTTACAAAATCGTAGCCGAGTCGGGGCAATTCCAGAAGTGCCGCCAGGGATTAGTGATTTCGAGATCAGAATTTCTGTTTCTACCAATCAACCAACCCCCTTGCGACTGGAAAAATTCAAAGCTTCCGGTTTTACCAGCAGTGTGGATCCGCGGATTTAGAAACTGCTACTGACCAGACTGCTGGCCCCTGTGGCTACGACACTCTGAACAACGTTGAGCAGCAGGAACGCGAGGATCGGGGACAAGTCCATCCCGCCTAGGGGTGGGATAATCGAGCGAAAGAGGTTTAAATAGGGATCGGTAATCGGACTGAGAAAAGACATAATCTGATAGGCCCAACCAGCATTTTGGAACCAAGTCAGTAAAACCCTAACAATTAGGATTACCGAGTAAATTTGCAGGAAATTGTTGATTATCGTCAAAATAAACCCTATATCGCTCATAAATAAATCTTTCCTCAAGAGGGCGTGATGGTTAGTTTAGCTTTGATCTTACCAAAAAAATAGTCTTTAGTTACTCTCGCCGCCCTGTCTTACTGGTTTTAACCAGCTATCGGCATTCCTCCCAGTTGACGGACACTGGGGAAGAAAACTGAATACAGCAGTTATCTTAATGATGAGATAGGAAGTTTTCCTTTTGGGGAGACTCGGATTGTTCAAGTAGGGTTTGCGGCAAAAAGTTTTTCGTGGGGGTAGGGTGTGGGGTGTGGGGTGTGGGGTGTGGGGTTTTACCCATTTTCAGGGAAAAAGTCCAGGAATTTTCCCCCCAATCACTCCAATGGTCGGCAGTTTTTGAGGGAAAAAAAGTCTAAAAACCTTATCCAACAAGGTTGTTAGATTTATTCAGCAAACCCCAAGTAGTTTTTCCATAGCTAACTGACGGTCCGGATGGGAGGACAGATAAAAACGATTGCATGGTATGATAGGGGTTTTGGAACTATTGTTTTAGGTCAAGATCATGGCGAAACGAATGCAGGTTATCCTCAATCAAAAAGTCAGCAAATTAGGTGAAAATGGCGATGTGGTGGAAGTGGCCCCCGGTTATGCGCGCAATTACCTTATCCCCCAAGGTGTGGCCGTTTTAGCCACCAAGGGCGCGATTAAACAGGCAGAATTTAGGAAAGAAAAAGAGCGTCAACGTCTCCTCGCTGAAAAACAAGAAGCGGAAACCAGAAAAACTGCGATCGAAAAACTCAGTCCCTACAGCATCCCTAAACAGGTGGGTGAAAACGAGGCAATTTTCGGTACTGTCACCAGTCAAGATGTGGCTACGGTTATTCTAGAAAATGCTAAATTAGAAATCGATCGCCGTGGTATTACCGTCCCCGATATCGGTCAATTGGGAGTCTATAAAGTACAAGTCAAACTCCATCCCGAAGTTAATGCCGATATCGAAATTAAAGTAATTGCACAATAACAATTATCGGGGCATAGTTATCAGTAATCAGTGAAAATTTATCAGAGCGATTAACTAGCTAATGGCTGCTAGCTAATAACCATTAAAATATCAAAAATTATGACTCATCCCACGGATATAAAAACCCTAGCGCGCTGGATGGCGGCGGATTTTAGTAATCAAGAACAAGCTTTTGCTAATCCGCCTTTTTTTGCCCATATTCGCGTGTGTATGCGTCCTTTACCCGATGAATTACTGAATGGAACCAGCTTATTTTTAGAGCAGGCCTACGATTTTATGCTCAATACTCCCTATCGTTTGCGAGTATTTAAATTATCGGTAGTCGATGATCATATTGAACTAGAAAACTTTAAAGTTAAAGAGGAAGCTAACTTTTTTGGTGCTTCTAGAGAACCCCAACGTCTCAAAAATCTCAGCTTAGACTTATTAGAACCGATGCTGGGTTGTGATATGAATGTCACTTGGACAGGTAACAGTTTTAAAGGGGTGGTAAAACCGGGTAAACAATGTTTAGTCTTTCGCAAAGATAGAATGACTTATTTAGATAATAGTTTTGAAATTAGTGAACGGGGATTAATTAGCGTTGATCGCGGTTTAGATCCCGAAACCGATCAATTAGTCTGGGGTTCGATCGCCGGTCCCTTTGAGTTTGTGCGTCGCACCAGTTTTGCTGAGGAAGTGTGAGAAAAATTATCGGTTTTTAGCTATGAAAATCGCCACATGGAATGTCAACTCGATTCGCAGCCGACAAGAGCAGGTAATTAACTGGTTACAACTCAATCCCGTTGAGGTTTTGTGCTTGCAAGAAACTAAGGTAATCGATCGAGATTTTCCCAGAGAAGCTTTTGAATCTTTGGGTTATCATCTCTATATTTCTGGACAAAAATCCTATAATGGTGTGGCGATTTTTAGCCAGAAACCCATGGACGATATCACTGTGGGATTTAGTCCAATTATCGGCGAAAATTTAACAGGAGAACTAGACGAACAAAAACGGCTAATTACTGGAGTAATCGGCGATATTCGGATTATTAATCTCTACGTTCCTAATGGTTCTTCCCTAGATAGTGACAAGTATATTTATAAGCTTAAATGGTTAGAAACTCTCAGGAAATATCTAGATAAAATTATTAATTCTCAACCTGAAGAATTATGTATCTGCGGGGATTTTAATATTGCCTTAGAAGATAAAGATATTTATGATCCCAAGGGCAAAGAAAATCATATTATGTCTTCAGCTAAAGAAAGAGAAGCTTTAGAAAAGGTCTTAGAAATTGGCTTACAAGATGCCTTTAGAAAATTCACCTCGGCAGCGGGACATTATAGTTGGTGGGATTATCGCAGCGGTGGTTTTGCTCGTAACCGAGGTTGGCGAATCGATCATCTTTATTTAACTCCTCAGCTATACGAAAAAGCCGTTAATTGCCTGATCGATCGAGAACCCAGAAAACAAGAAAAACCTAGCGATCATACCCCTGTTATTCTGGAAATATAAGGCAAAAATAGCTAAAGGATCAACCTAGACTTTGCACAGTCAGAATTTTGCTCTCTTAGCTTCCCTAACTAGGGACTTTCACCTTGAGGATTTATTCGGTAACGAGAAAATGCTATGATTCGGGTTGAATTTACCAAGTTTATTAAATTATGCGTTCTCCCCAATTAATTGTTCTATTGCTCGGTTTATCCCTTCTCCCCGGCATCTCCCCCGCTTGTGTCCATGCTAATCCCTCGATAGTGCCAGTGAAACAATCGAGTAATCGCGATGGGGGACAAACAATCAAGGAAGCGGAAATTAAAGCAATGATTCAAGACATTGAAACCGCTATTAAAGATAAAAATATCGCCCTAATCCTCAAACACTATGCCCCGTTTATTTCCTCGCAATTGACCATTAAAACCGATGCTAGTACCGAAATTTTTGAGTTAAATGGCATCACGGAACATAAAATATTTTTAGAGGAATCCTACAAAAATATTAAAAGTATAGAGGTTCTTTCTGAGAATTGGGACGTGGATATTCTTGCTAATGACGAGATGGCGATGATCACTCGCGAGCGGGTAGTCAATATTACCAACACCGAGGGTGATAACTATATAGTGGCATCGGCAGCGGTGGCTAAAGTCGCTCCCATCGACGGTAAATTGAGGATATTTTCCATTCAAGAAACCGCCGAAGTGGGACGCAGACCAAAACAATAATTAGTTTCTCCGGTTGGGACTGGCCCAACCCGACTCCCGCCGTCTTCTTCCCTCGATAAAACCGTCATCATAGTCTCTAGAATTGCGCGGATTATCATAGCGGGCAAAGTTAAAACCGTCCTCTAGTCCGCGCTGAAATTCTTGCTCTGGTGGCACAAATCGATAACGTTGTCTATTATCCTGTACCGCCCGGTTGATTAACAAAGCCCCCGCTCCAATACCCACGGCCTCACCAAAGGTTAAAGACTTAGCATAATCGATGTTAATTGTCAAGAAAGTTGTTGTTAAAATTAAGGCTTTTCCCCAATGTTGACCCATAAAATCCTCCTTCAAAAAATCAAGTTGACAACAAAACCGGTACAGATACAAAGTTGCTCATAAAATCGACCACCGACTCCCCAAAACGAAAACCTTGTACCTCACCATTACGATAAATGCTATGAGCTAGATTTAGAAGAATGGGAGTGAAAGCGAATCCCCAAGAAGACATCGTAGAGGAAACTCCAGAAATTCTTACCTTGCAGTAAACCTAAAGACTGTTCACAATCTTTCGCATCTAAAAGCGGTTTAGTGGCATAGTATGCCGGTTGGTATTTGTACCAGGGAATCGACGGCCAGAGATGATGCACGAGATGATAATTCTGCCCTAAAATCAGCAGATTTAAGAGGGGACTGGGGTAAACTCGGGCATTTTTCCAACGATTGCGCTCTTGGAAAGGACGATGGGGGAGATAATCGAAAAATAAACCGAGGGCAATTCCCACCACTAAAGCGGGAACAAACCAAAAATTCATCACATAGCTGATAAAACCGTATTGACAGGCGACGATGACTATGGTAGCAACAAAAAGACGACTGAGGAACCATTCCAGCAGTTCGTATTTCCGCCAGAGTTGCCGCTTAAAAAAGAAAATCTCGTGATAAAAAAATCTGGCCGCAATCATCCACAAAGGGCCACCGGTGGAGACAAAATGATCTGGATCATTTTCGGGATCGTTAACGTGAGCGTGGTGCTGTAAATGGACTCTAGTGAAGACCGGAAAGGCAAAACCGAGCATTAAAGCACTACCATGACCTAAAATAGCATTAAATAGCCGATTGCTATGGGCAGAATTATGAGAGGCATCGTGGATAACTGTCCCCGATAAATGTAAAGCGAGGACATTAGCACTAAAACAAATCCAGTCAGGCCAGGACCATAGCCAATAGCCACAGGTAGATAGGGTTATTAGGCTCAAGGCACTAAAAAACATGGTAACGTTTGGGTTGAAGCCCCCCGGTGCTTTTAAATACTCTTTGGGGACTGTCAGCAACATCTCGGCCGACTGCATTATGGGTGTTGCTCCTTATTGTGTTCGCTTTACTGGCGTAAATTATCATACTACGGCTTTTTCATAAAGTTTTGTAACATTATCTTAATTAATCTAAAGTTATGAAGAAAGTAAGGATTTGTTATATGGTCTTCCCCCCCAGTCCCCGAGGGAAAGCGAGGCTACAAGAGAAAATCACGGGCGCTTAACGCCAGTTTCGCACTTAAACGATTAAAAAATTCGGCTAGAGACTCGGCTTGAGAGGGAGCGATCGCTTGTTTCCCCCCTATCACCGATTCTACTCTATCCCGATCGCCGAAAATATCGACAAGACACTCCCTATCGATATCGAATTCATCAAGTAAAGATTCTAACGTAGCGGTAGGATTTGTTCGGGCGATCGGATAATGTTTCCGCTCGTATTCTTCCACCAATAACACCAATAAATCAAATAATAGTCCTTCGTCATTGCTTAACTCCCGTGACATCATCCCTTCAATTATGCTTAAAAATCGCTCGTATTCTTGGGAGTTATTAATCGGTTTCGGTTGATACTGCAAGAGTAAATCACCATAGGTTAATGGATTAGAAGTAGGGATCATTTTTCCAGTTCTCCTTATTGTATTCAGCGTGACTTAGAATATATTTAACGAAAATGGTTTGACGAGAATAATTGATGTCAGCGATTAAACGGTATTTGTTTCCCTTGATATTAAAAACTGTAAAATTTCCCACCGCCTCCGCTTTCGGGTAGCGACCTTGAACCTCTACTAAATTTTTCCAGTTAGCCTTACTAGCGAAGTTATACCAATCCCTAAGAGCGTCTTCCGCGTCCGAGTGGCGTTCCCAAAACTCTCGTAATTTGACTTTACTGATCACGCGCATCGATCGCTAGTTTTATTGTTGTTTTTAACTTAGATAAGTAGCTGGTTATAATTAAATTAAAAATGGATTTTAGGTTCGATCCCCCCTGCCCCCCTTGATAAGGGGGGTGCCGATCCCCCCTTAGTCCCTAGGGCTGTTTCATTCTCCCATCAGAATATCAAAAGTAAAAGCGATCACTGTCAGGTAAAATGAGAAGTGAACGCGAACTTTTGAAAGATATGTTGAGCTTAATAGAAAAACTAAAACAAGTCAAGGACTTTCGGAAA
>NZ_JAPZQJ010000311.1:0-5264 GCF_027530405.1 Microcystis sp. LE19-41.2A
AAATCCTTATCTGGCAAGAGACTTAATTGATTAGTTCGCTCTAGATCGAAAACAATTGACAAAAATCGCCAAATGTCTTTCTCTATAAGAGTTTCATTCCTTATAATCCTGTACGTTGCATAAGACAAACCGAAGAACCATTAAAAATGGATTTTAGGTTCGATCCCCCCTGCCCCCCTTGATAAGGGGGGTGCCGATAGGCGGGGGGATTCCCCCTGCCCCCCTTGATAAGGGGGGTGCCGATAGGCGGGGGGATTCCCCCTGCCCCCCTTGATAAGGGGGGTGTCTGACAACTTTTAACGCCTACCTACTTATGAATTGGGTAGTGGGGTAGTGGGGAATTTAGCTGAAATTTCCCTATCTCCCCATCTCCTGTCTTCAGGTTAAGCTCCCAAAAAAAGGCTATTCTTTACCTTATATTCCTCGGCAGAAATTTCATGACTCCCTTGTTAGTTCACACTTACCCTTCTCTTGTCAAGGGTATTTTAATTAAACGTTACAAACGCTTTTTTGCCGATATACAATTGGACAACGGAGAATTAATTACGGCCCATTGCGCTAATACCGGACCGATGACAGATGTATGCTTAGAAGGTCAACCGGTTTATCTTTCTCGCAGTGATAACCCGAAGCGAAAATTAGCTTATACCTGGGAGATGATTCAACTGGGGGAGACTTGGGTGGGAGTTAATACCAATCTTCCTAATCAGGTGGTGAAAAATGCCCTGTTGCAAGGAGTTTTTCCCGATTTGGTCAAAAATGACACCGAAGTGCGGTCGGAAGTGGCCTACGGTCAAAATAACGGCAGTAGAATTGATTTTCTTTTGACCCATGGGGATAATTCCCTCACCTATATCGAGGTCAAAAATACCACTTGGAATCAGGGAGAAACGGCACTTTTTCCCGATACTGTCACCACGCGAGGACAGAAGCATTTACAGGAATTAATGGCTTTATTGCCGGCAGCGGAGGCGATTATGCTCTACTTTATTAATCGGGGTGATTGTGACCGATTTGCTCCGGGGGATAGTAAAGATGCTAAATACGGGCAGTTATTGCGTCAAGCAGTGGCTAAAGGAGTCAAGGTTTTACCCTGTCGCTTCCAAGTGACACCCACGGGAATTAATTATTTAGGTTTAGCAGAATTGCAGCTGTGAAACGAGTAGTTGAGAGCGGCCGGCTTTTGACAAAATCCCCCGAACCGCAACTGACCTTTAAAAACCTAGAGACACAGTTAGTTACCTGTGCCTCTACGGGGGATTTTTGTCGATACATATTTGAGGTAATTTGTCAAGGTTTTTGATAACTAATTCCGTGGCGCATTTTCTCTAATTTCTGTTGCACCTGAGCATCGAGAGAATGGAATAAAAAACGCCCTTTGGGACTTTGAGAAGAACTCTGGGATTGTCTCAGACGACGACCGGTTAAATCCACCTCGATTTCGAGACGTTGAGCGGAAATCCACTGGGCCCCATAACCCATAACGGTCATTTTTTGGGCATTATCAGAGGTAGCGACGATAATCCGTCCGATAGCTGGGGCGCGATCGTGCCAAAAATCGGCGCAGGTTTTCTCGATATAGGTGTCGGCGGTTTGAGCGTGAGCGGTAAAATAAACCGATAAATGGTTAGTGTAGCGTTCTTGGCTGCCGGGGGTATCTTGAAGGTAGGAATCGAAGACGATTTGGGTTTGATAACCCTGGTGGTGGGTGTAACCGATTAGGGTTTCAATTAACTTGTCTCGCGCCGGTTCGAGACCGTGGCGATCGCTAATTTTTTTCAGGGACGGCCAAGCGCCGATGACGTTGTAGCCGTCAACCAGCAGAAGGGAACGATCAGAGGAATTAACCATGGCTTTGAGAGTGATTGGTGTGGCATTAAGGGCAGTTCTAAAAAACAGCATCCTAATGATATTAACAAAAAATTTAAGATTCTCCCGCCGCACTTGCCAATAATCTCGCTTTTAATTCTAGGGCATTTCCCTGATCCGTTACCTTGCCCCCCTCTAACAAAAATGCTCCATCGCTGTAATCCAATTCATCAAGGCGATGAGTCACCCAAAGGGCTGTAATACCTCGGTTTTTGACCAAGTTCTGCACTTGAGAGACTAATTCTAGCTGGGTATCCCCATCCAAAAGGGCGGTGGGTTCATCAAAGAGCAAAACCTCGCAATGACGAGCTAAAGCCCCGGCAATGGCGATTCTTTGCTTTTGTCCGCCACTGAGAGCATATATCGGTCGTTTTTCCATTTCTAATAAATTCACCGCCCCTAGGGATTCCCGCACCCGGGCCCGAAGTGCCGGCGTGGATAAACCCTCGGATACCAACCCAAAAGCCACATCTGCCCCCACTGTTGGCATAACTAACTGATGGTCGGGATTTTGAAAAACAAAACCGAGGGGGTTAGGTATCTCTATTTCCCCGCGACTAGGTTTTAATAATCCCGCTAAGAGCCGCAGCAGGGTTGATTTACCGCTGCCATTTGTCCCCAACAACATCCAAAATTCTCCTCTGGGAACTTGCAAAGAGCAGCCATTTAATACTGATTTCCCATTCGGCCAGCTAAAGCAGAGGTCTGTTACTTTTATAGTCATGAATTATCAGCCTTTTCAGTTATCAGTTATCAGTTATCAGTTATCAGTTAAGTAGGTACGCGTTAAAAGTTGTCAGACACCCCCCTTATCAAGCTATCCCTTATAGGGATCTTTCTTAACAATTTTTGCAGTAAGCACTCCAACCCTTATCCTGACTTGATTTCAGTTTTTTCTTTGTCAGTAAGGGTGTCAACAAGGAATATTAAAAATTGTTAACCGAGTCTTGAAAGCCTTGTGCTACAAAGGTTTGAAATGTTAAGAAAGATGTGACTAAAGGACAGCTTATCACGGGGGGCAGGGGGGATCCCCCCGCCTATCGGCACCCCCCTTGATAAGGGGGGCAGGGGGGATATGAGAACTTTTAACACCTACCTACTTATTCTGTGGCTAAAGCGACAAACCCCGGCGCTCTACCGGTGGAGGCAGCCCCAGATTTTTGTGAAACAATCACCGCACTGATCTGATCGCTCAAAACCGCCACCTTTTTATCGGTTTGTTTTTCACAGGTTAATTCTAATAATTCCGGATTCGGCGATCGCATAGCGTTAATAATTGTTTGATACAAAGCGTCTGCTGCTGCTTCTTCCTTGCGCTGCACGGAAAGGGGGATGGGGGAGAGTTTCAGGGTAATATCGATCGAATACATAGTTTAGCGTTCCCTTCCAAAAAACAAGTCAAAAACCATTGTATAGCAGGGCTTGGGTGTTGGGGTTTTAGGGTATTAGTGATCAGATGTGGGTTTTCAGTTCACTGATTGCTGTTCACTGTGCAGATAACCCTAGCATCATCACCGATTAACTCTCGGCAGTCGGTGTGCAGAGGCGTTGTTATGCCCCAGGACCGAGCAGGAATATCAAGCGACCGATCTTGTTCTGGGTTCGGGAATCACTTCACCTTCTGTCCGCCAGGCTTCCAAGTACATTTCAATCACTTCTTCACCGTTGTGGATGGCCTCTTGACGAGTTTTGCCATGAGTACAAGGCATGACGACAAGATCAGAAAACTCTGGGATCGTTACTAGGAAAAGCTGATCCTCATCAGACCACTGAACAATCATGCTGTATTTATTCATTAATCTCCATCCTCTCGCAACTCTTTCAGTTCAGTCAGTAGTTTTGCCAGTTGTTTTTCTAGGTAAAGTGGGACATCATCTCCATCTTTGCCTGGGATTGTCAGTGTTTTTCCGATCAAAGGATGTCTCCAACGTTCATGGCTACCCTTGCCGCGTTTGGGTAAGTAAACAAATCCTTCACGGACAATTTGAGCTTTCAACTCTCGGATCTTTCTAGGCATGGAAGCATCTGATCATTCCACTCTATTCTCTCACTTCTCTCTTCTTTAAGCCATGTTTAGGAAATGGAACAGTAGTTGCACGTCCATCTTCAGGACAGAATTGTTTATGGGAGCCTTTCTGACGTACCTCAACAAAGCCAAGACTTTCTAAGATACGAACCACTTCCTGTGGTTTCAGAACAGGTATATTGCCGATGGTTACTGTGTACCAACAAATACTGTTTTAAATTTTGTTTGTTCATCCTCAAGGAGCATTTCTATCACTTCACAAAGATTTGTCTGTAATTTATCTAAAGTTTCACCTTGAGAATGTACTCCGGGGAACCCAGGGACATAACCAACATAGAGATTAGTATCAAAATCTTTTTCTACAACAGCAGTAAATGTGTTCATAACCGATACCTAATTTTTAGGCTGACCAGAATAAAAAATAATTATGACATAAATATATAAGGAGAGCGCTAACAAATCTTGGTGCGTTCCCAGGAATTTATTGGCGGAGTAATTCGGAGTTGTCGTGGGGAACGCACCCTACAGCGATGGCTAATCTTGGTAATGATAGCGACAGGAAATAATTGTTAGATAATGATCATCGACAACATAAACAAGACGATGAGCTTCATCCGTACGGGACCAAAAACCTGACAAATTCTCTCTCAAGGGTTCAGGTTTACCGATTCCTTCAAAGGGATTGGATAGAGTATCTTGGATGAGCAGATTGATTCTTTTCAGGGTTTTCTTGTCCTGAGATTGCCAATAAAGATAATCTTTTCATGCTTTACTACCCCAAGCCAACTTACGCATCGATTAAATCATGTTCTTGTGTTTTACCTGCTTGATATTCTGCGATCGCTTCTTGCAAATGTTGAGCATTAGCTGCAGATATTAAGAGATAAACTGTTTCCATCAGACTGTCATAATAACTTTTAGACATGATGACAACATCTTCTGTATCTCCTCTGACAATGAAAGTACAGTTTTTATCATTGGCTACTGTATCTATTACAGATTTAAAGTTTTTTCGGGCTTCACTAAAGTTGACAATGTTGACGCTCATCAGAGTTGTACATGGTTAAGTACAATTGTTATTATAGTTCTGTCCAAATCTGGTCGGCAAAACCCAAAGGCTTCGGGGAACGCACCCTCAAGCTATACTTTGCACGGCTACAACTTGCATTTTTTACTCAAAGACAATAATATAGTTTAAGAGTCATAATTAGAAGCAAAGCAGTCATTGAAAACATGATTAACCTAGAATTCACGGAAGAAGAAAAGAACTCACTGTCTTAGGAAAGATTTCATCATCCCCATCCCCGGGTTCAACTGAAGATGGAAGTTCTCTGGTTAAAGAGCCAAAAGATACCGCACCAAAAAATTT
>NZ_JAPZQJ010000185.1:0-13339 GCF_027530405.1 Microcystis sp. LE19-41.2A
AAACTTTTCTGACTTTTCTTCAGCCATTTATGAATGTTTGAATGATGCCCATTTGAAACATAAAAAAGAACTGGATTCCTTGCTGACTCTACGATTTCAGAAGTTTAATAAATCTCAGATTATGAACGTCTAAAGTATAGCCATTTGTCTTTGACCACTCGCTTTCTCGTAAATTTCGCACCCAAGTAGTACTATCTAAATCTTGACGATCGCGCCACATTCCAACAAAGGGATCATTAACTAAATCAACATTTGACGATGCAGACAGAGGTTCAGAATATATGTACTTTTGTTTCAAAAAAGCGATCAGGCTGACTACTTGGCTCTGTGCTTCAGCAGGCAAAGATAAAAATTCACCTAAAATCTCATGAGTCATGGTTGTATCCTCCCCTATATCACGCCCAAAAGCGTGTTAGCCAGATTAGCTTACCGCAAACAGCCTCCTTTAAGGAGACCTTTCACAGAAGCCTTCTGGGAATGTAGCAAAGATTCTTGTATCTGGCTGCACTTTGTCACAAAATTTCACTATTATTTCGGGTAAGGTATGGTAAATCTCTTGATAGATAGGGTTTACTGAAAAAGTTTGTTGGTGGGGCTAGGGTGTGGGGTGTGGGGTGTGGGGTGTAGGGTTTTACCCATTTTCAGGCGGTCAATTACCTAATTTTCAGGGAAAAAGTCCCTGAATTTTCCTCCCAATCACTCCAATCGCTGGTACTTTTTGATTTCAAAAAAGTCTAAAAATATTATCCAACAAGGTTTTTAGATTTATTCAGCAACCCCTAGATAGGCCAGCGTTTCAATCGGGACTAACTTCTGGGAAACCCGCTATATATCTCCTGCAAAAATCAAAAACCTTCCGTTAGGTTAGGAGAATCCGAGACAGGAGAAGAAAAAAGACATAGAAAATTTAGTACAAACGCTCTGCTCTGGCGCTCCCTAGCTTACCAGAGGTCGATTATTCACTAAATGGTATCAAAAAAATCGGGTCTAAAACCTCGTCTTTACTCGTTTTATTGTAACGGGATTTGGGATCACAACTTCAATCAATGTGCATGGTACGTTCCCCAAAAATCGATCGATCAGTGGAGCAGTAGGAGTCACATTAAGGAACGCACCCTACAAGATCGGCGTGCTGCTACGCAGTGCCTTCGGCATCGCACTGGCAGGGTTGATCGCAGAGCGCCAAGAAAAGCGCGATCGCTTGTTGTTAAGCCTCTGCCTCATTGTCAAGGTTTAAGTAGGGTCTGCTGAAAAAGTTTTTCGGTGGGGGCAGGGTGTGGGGTGTGGGGTGTGGGGTGTGGGGTTTTACCGGTTTTGAGGTGGCCAATTACCTAATTTTTAGGGAAAAAGTCCCAGAATTTTCCCCATGATCACTCCCATACCTGGTACTTTTTGATTGACAAAAAGTCTAAAAGTCTTACCCAACAAGGTTTTTAGATTTATTCAGCAAACCCTAAGTAAATTTTGATATAAATTACAGGGCAAGAATGGAGGAGTTGGGGTGGCACAACAGAAACATTGTCCCCATTTACTCGGTTACAGTTTGTCTGCGAGTTGTTAACCATCGATTCAGGGAGCGTGAACTCTCGCTACTGCGCCGACCAGCTAATAGTCCTTCGATACCAATATGCTCATCTAGATCGAGCCATTCGATAGCACATCCATCCGCTAAGAGTTGCCAATTTTGACGCTCGGCGGGGGAGGCGTGCAGTAAACGAGGGTACCATGTTAGCGGAACGGTGATGCTGCGACCGTCGGCTAGGTCGATTATTAATTTATCGTCGGTTAGGGTCACTTGATGGGCAATTGGCTCGGTTTCAAGGGTCAAAGTAATCATGCCATGCGCTTAGGATTGCGGGTTGATGTTCTGTTATTAGTTTAGCAATCTGGTTTAATTCATGTTCTTTAAATCCTCGGTTTTTCTCTAAGGTAATGGGATCAAGCCAATATTTAGCGAGTTTGCGATCTCGTTTGACATGGATATGGGCTGGCTCTCGTTGATCTGAACTGAAAAAGATAAAACTGTAAGGCCCAACTTGAAGGACGGTAGGCATGAGAAAAGCTATTTTAAAGGTATATTTAGCTCTATGCTCTTATTATATGTCAATTTCTCTAATTCACAATTACCCACAAAAAAAGAGACCCTTGCAGATATCCTGTTGTAATACCTTCAATTAACGCTTAGTTTTTGTCTGCCTAGGCGCGGCGGCGCTTGAAGCCAGCCCCCAGAGCGACGACGGCCCCCGGACCAACGAGAGCAGAGGGTTCCGGGGTTTGAGCGGGAGGAGCGGCATCGCACTTTAACCCACAGTTTCAATCAATGTGCATGGTGCGTTCCCCAAAAATCGATCGCTGGAGCAGTAGGAGCCATATTAGGGAACGCACCCTACGGCTACGGCTGCGTTGTTAGACCGCGCCTCACCGAATCTCTTCTAGCACTGGCTCATAAGGCTTCAATCTTGACCTTACCGCCCTCAATGTTATCGACCTGCAACCGATATCTGTAAAGCAGCGCCATTCCTAGTAGAGGCTCTGTTTCTGATTCTGCAATATCAATCTCTTGGTACTGCCCATCCCATATCACAGTCCCAGTGTACAGATCAAAATAAGTTTCACTGCCATCACCCAGCGTGACAAAATCAGAACCACTCCAAGGTAAATTTAATGTAGCGATGATTGTAGAGGGCAAAGATAAAAATCCATTGAACCCAGTATCAATCACCGCGTCAACCGCTTGCAGTTGCCGATTTGAGTTTCCGACTACAATCCTTAGCGTGGCTTCACGCCGCAAATTTACAACACCTTCCATCATGGATTTTTCTTCAAACTCCGTGCCCCGAAATGATAAACAGCGCGATGTCCGATACGAATGATCCAAGGTTGGGCATCGGGGTGACGTTCAAAGAGCCGATTAGTTGCAGGCACAACGTTTTCATCGACTTCAAACTCTCCAGTTTCAATGTCGATCGCTACAATCTTACCTTCATTACCGGCTTCGACTTGCTGCCGAATGCCAGATTCGTAGAGTTTTTGCCCTCGCTCGGCTAACTCATCTTTGGGATAACGCCGTTGACGAACTGCCATCTGGTTGACCTCAACTCAGTATTTTGCCTTAATTATACTTTGATTTATTCTAACGAAGTGCTCCCGCTCTACTACTGATGAGCCGCCTCATCGCAAGCCCCCCAGTGGTGCACTTCAAATTTGAATCGGCGCTTCAATCAATGTGCATGGTGCGTTCCCCAAAAATTGATCGATCGGTGGAGCAGTAGGAGCCGCCTTAGGGAACGCACCCTACAAGATCGGCGTGCTGCTACGCAGTGCCTTCGGCATCGCACTACAAATCATCAATCGTTACCAACCCACCTTCCGTAAACTGAATCACAAGTTCATGGCTATCTAATAAAGCAGTTCCAACCAGGGGTCGCCGCCCTGTGGCAAATACACGAGTTTCTCGCTCCTCACCATTCCAGATAATAATTGCTTTGTGAAGAGGCAGCATTACTTGGCTGTTGTCTGCTAAATTCGCACGCATATCGTACCTGAAAGGAAGATTCAGTAATGCTACTGCTTCGGGTGGTAAACAAAGCTCATCTGTAAATCCTGTATCTACTACAAACTCAATCGGAAAGTCAGCGCGATTTGGAATCCGAAATGGGATAGTGATGATCGGGTGTCCATTAGCCACAATACCTGAAATCACTTAACTACACGCTCCATAACACCCCCACCAAAAGCGGCAGCAACGTTGTAGCCAATTTTGATCCCAAAGAGCCGAGCATGGGGGTGTTTCTCGCTCAATAAGTCAGCAGCGTGTAAGCCATTTTCATCAACTTTGTAGTCACCTGTTTCAATGTCAATGATAACCATCTTGCCAATGTTTTCTTCAACTTCCACCTCTTGGCGGATTCTGCTTTCGTACAGTTTCTCTGCACGTTGAGCAACTTCTTCACGGCTTAAAAGGATTGCTTGCATATACTAACTCCTGATTACGATTTGACTTCTGGAGACCCCTCTATAATATCTCACAGGTCTGTAGGATGAGCTAATGCCCATCCTACTACGTCTCTACAAGATTGGTGTACTGCTACCCAGTGCCTTCGACATCGCACTTTAACCCACAGCTGCAATCAATGTGCATGGTGCGTTCCCAAAAATCGATCGCTGGAGCAGTAGGAGCCATATTAGGGAACGCACCCTACAGCTAATAACTTTCAGTGCGTGAAGACGATCGCACTCTCGGTCGGGTGCAGTGATTTGTTATACTGTCGCTTGATCGGGAGCTTAATAACTTTACGTCCACTGGCAATTTGCTTTTCTCTAAGATCGTCAAATATTGCCTTGAGATCATAATTAAAAGATTTTGCGTATTCTTCTCTATATTTGTGAATTTCTTCGACAATTTCATCTTTATACATAGTTATTCTCCTCGAAGCTTAAATCCTATGAACTCGTAAGGGGTACAAACAAATGGTAGCCTGTATCCAAGCTCAAGACTAATTTGGGATAGCTTTCTTTGGATTTGAGCGTTTGCCATGTGCTTACAATTCCATGTTAAAATAAAAGTAAGTTTGATGTTAGACATTGTGCAACTATTTGTTTTGTCTTCCCACTACTATATGATAATAACTGAAGTCCAATTCCTGCCATCCCAGTAAATACTCCAGGTAACAGTAATTCACCTTCTTGAGTTGAAAAAAGGCGGTAAGATTTTTGGTTTAAAGCTCTTTTCAGACTTAATTCTACTATTTGCTGGGCAAACAGATCCCATTTATCTCCCATGTCAAAATCACTGGTCAAATTCAAAATAGCTGCTCTACCAAAGCTTCCACAACAGAGATGATCGACACCTGTATCTTGTTTTGCGGTAGTTTTAAGAGCTATTTCTATCTCTGTGGCAATTTGCTCATCCCATATCCCTGATTCTTTGAGACAAAGACGACTCAAGGCAATACCGGGAGCGCCATGACACCAACTGTTCATAAATTTTGTCGGTTCAGAACTGGAGCGAAAATCTGGCCAATTTCTTTTTTCAAGACAAAATACAGAGCGTTCGTAACCTAAACCTTTTTGAATAGCAGTTAAAAACCGATTATCTTCCGTCAGTTGATATAAACGAGATAAAGCAGCAATAATCCCAGAAACACCATGAGAGAAACCTGTTAGGGGCTTTTTATCTCTTAAGGTCAACCATCCACCATCTTCCATTTGTTGAGAAATCAAATGCTCCCCACATATAATAGCTAAATCTAAAGGTTTTTGAGATGAAAAATTTTTTCTTTCAACATCTTGAGCTATTGATAAAAGTGGGCCAATCAAACCAGCGCAACCGCTAATTAAATCACATTCTTGATCTTTATTGATACGTTCTGAGGTAAGACAATCTATAATCTTTTGAGTGACTCTTTCATAGTTAGGAAATTCTTCATCAATAGGGTTGATTTCTAACTGGTTTAGAATCTGGAGTGTTAAAAGGATTCCACCAGTTCCTGATAACCCAAGAGGTTGATCTCGTAGGTAACGAAATAAAAGAAAACCATCTTTTGATTTAACAATATCTAATATCTGAGCAACAGAACCACGAATATCGTTAACTAAAGATTCTTGAAATTCTAAATCAGAGTTTTGCTGTCTGAAAAAGTGAGTTAAGGCGGCAAAAAGTAAAGCAATGCCACAACGACCTCCATAGAGGGAAAGACCAACTAAACCAAAGTTAAATTTTTCTTGATCTTGTCCGATGTCTATACCTAACCATTCAGGATAGCCACGCTGATCTCTGATTGCTTGTTGCTGTAATTGTTTGGCGATACGAATTACTTCATCAAGTTTATAGTCACTACTTGGGAAGGTATTAGATATATTAATTTGTTCTGTCGGAAATTCTAGAGAACTAACTTTAATTTGCTTGGCTTCTATTGCTCCTTTAATTAATTGTATTTGAAAATTAATTTCATCAATTGAGAGTTCTTCTAACCGTCTTCGACAAGCTAATAGACCAGAGGTATCTAAAAAACGCTCAATATTGGGCAAGCCGTCAGATAAGGTTAAGATATCACTATCAATTAAATGTTCAAAAAATGGAATGTCGAGTTGTTCCATTTGTCTTAGTTCAGCCTCAAAAACTGCCCAATTAATCGGTTTTTCGATGGACAAAACATAACTACGAGCAAGCTGTTCTAGTTTAAGACTGTAGGCTATTGCATTTTTTAAGGAAGCAGGTTCTAAACACTGAAGTTGAATGAGAAAGTAAATACGAGTAGCACGAAGAACAATCCGACGGGGTAAGCCAGCAAAATCTCTAAGTATAGAATTTGAGTCTAACCATGCCTGACGATAATCAAGAAATTGCTGCATTTGTATGCGAAATCCTTCGCACAGTTCCCCCTGAAATTCTTTGAGACGATTAGAACTGCCGATGGGGAAAGGAGAGCTAGTGGGGATGTCAACGGGTGTCTCTACTTCTCCCCAAAACATTCCATCACTATTAATCCCTAACCATCCAGGTTGTTCAATATAAGAACTTTTAGGAGGTATTATACCTAAAGCACTAATATCAACTGCATGAGCTTTTCGTCCTATAAATAGCCATTGCGGTAACAAGCCAATACGTAAAACTGAGCTTCCCATTGACTCTTGTAAACTGCTAATAGCAATGTCATCATTATTAGTATGATTGCCAACATCGCCTTCTAAAAGAGTCTCAGTATCAATAAGTATTAATTGCTCTCCACACGCAATTAAGTTTTCATGGTGACAATCTGTACAACCCAATATGTGAAGAACTGCCATCAATCGGCCTGCATTTTTGTAAAAGTTACTTAATTCTTGATCATCAACACAGGGACGATGTTCCACGAACTCCATGAAACCAAATCCTTGCATGGGAAGGATTTTCAAAACCCGAAATACATTTTCTCCAATCTGTTGATTGATGATACCAAGCAATCGTTGATAGACAGAATCTACATTCATGTCTTTGGGTTTATATACTACTTTTTGAGGCGTTTCCTCTTCATGGTCTGATTCTTTAAAGTGTAGGACTGCAACAGAACGCCCACCTCGATGAAAATCACTCATCCCTTGTTGAATGTCACTTATTTTGGCATTGATTGAAATATCAAAGCAATTCTTTAACTCTTGTCGGCTTTCATGAATACGCTTTAATAGTTCAATGCTTGATTCTAGCCACAATTCTACCACTGTTGCTAACAAGCGACCTAAAACAGGATATATCGTCAATATTTTTTCAAGACCATCCTGAAGATTATCTTGAATAAATGTTAAATAAGCCTCCCTTATCGGCAGTCCACTACCATCGCCATTATCTCCTAGATGAGCTAACAGTATTTGACCGGGAGTTCGACCTTTGTGAAATTCCTCCCACAGAACTTTCTCACTTAATTGACAGAGACGGGTAAGTAGTGTTTCTGTTAGACTGTTCACAGCATCATCACTAACTCCCCCTAAGAAATCTGGGGATAAACGCTGTTTAAGCTCACTCACTCCCCAATCACATAAAGGCAACCAGAGTTCTTCAAAAGGTAAAGGCTGAGACTTTGTAGAATACTGGTTTGCGCCTTTCTCTTGACTAAAACTACTTCCAGCCTCCACGAGAACTTGACGCAAACAAGTCAAGAAATCTAACCAATTTGGATGAGCGGGAACTGCGTCTTCAGGAGGATTTAAAGCCCATAGAGCTTGATTAGGGGTATAGCCTGACCATTCTAAACGCTTAATAAAGTTCTCAGTCTGATGAGGGGCAACAATCTTACTCCATTCATTAAGCTGGTGTGATTCATCAACGTATTCACGCAAATTCAGGACTTGAGAGTAATCTAAACGATGCCGGAGAGTCCAGCCCTCCTTGGCTAGAAGTTTTGGTAAACTTTTACACTTGTCATTTTTCATTGTTGATGTTGATTTGGTTCTTCTAAAAAAGCATAAGGAAAATTTTAATAGACTTTAAGCAACCAGCTTGTTACCCACAACAAGCACGACTAATTGCTCCACATGTCCCGCCACAGTCAGTATATTGTTTAGTCCAACTATTGCTTGATTCAAGTTCCCAATCACTGATCTCATTAACATTCTCAGACCAGGTATTAATTCCCCAGAATGTTTCTTGAGTTGTTAGGTTCAATTTAATCCAGTCCTGTTTAGTAACTCTTAATGTTTCTTGCAAAACAAGGTCAGCTTTGACTCTTTGAAGAACATTGGCCAATTCTTGTGCATTCATGTTGATGATTTTTCATTGAACGGATAGTGGATATGGTAGGTTTGCTTTATGAGCAAGGTGCGATGGTATGTCGCTAAGGTGGAGGCAATGTTAATTCACCTTACGTTCCTTCTGGGTGATGTTGGGTAAAAATTGGCATTGCCTACACGGTAGTTTAAGAGTTTAAGATAAGGAAAGAGATTGATTACTTATGCTACATCTAGCAAGCAGGACTATCATTTGAATTCGGTGTTTTAGAGTAACAATTACAGTCACAACTAAGCAACCAAAATGTCGCCATGATCGGCCCTTTAACGATTTCAATCTCTCCATCCGAGAAATCTGGAGCCGATGTAATATTCATTGACGCTTGCAAGGATTCTATATCTACCTCTATGCCTTTCCTGTGCGCCAATTCGGCAACAATTCCCGGTATTTCATTTTTGTTAACAGATACTAAAGCACTCTTGAGATCACGAGCTAGAGTCTCATCTGACTTCACTTCGTTGAGAAATGCTGCAAAAGAACGTGGTGACATTTAGAACCTCCAAGAAATGGAAATCACTGAGTTTAAGTTTAAACCAATCTATAACAGTCGCAAATCAACTGACCGCCCGCTTAACGGACAAGGCTCAGGATCATGGCAATCAATCTACGAAATTGTATCCGGGAACCAAAGCGCTGCGAAATTCGATGCAAGAGGTTCCGCAATTGCTACGAAAACCACAACAAGACCCGTTGATCTCTAGTTCCTCATCGGAGAACTCTGGATCCGATGCAATATTCACGGGCGCCTTCAAGGATTCTATATCTACCACTATGCCTTTCCTGTGTGCAAATTCGGCAACAATTACCGATATTTCATCTTTGTTAACAGATACTAAAGCACTCTTGAGATCACGAGCAAAAGCCTCGTCTGACTTCACTTCGTTGAGAAATGCTGCAAAAGAACGTGTTGACATTTTAGAACCTCCAAAAAAATGGCAGTGACTGGGCATTAACTAAACTATAGCATTCGCAAATCAACTTCCAGCATTCTATTTAGGCGCAATCGCCCGAACTTTTCCCGATATCACGCCCAAAAGCGTGTTAGCCAGATTAGCTTACTGCAAACAATCTCTTTTTAAGGAGACTTATCACAGAAGCTTTCTAGAAATCTAGCAAAGATTCTTATATCTGGCTGCACTTTGTCACAAAATTTCACTATTATTTCGGGTAAGGTATCGTAAATCCGCTGATAGATTCAATGGGGACTAACTTCTGGGAAAACCGCTATAGATATCCTGCAAAAATCAAAAATCTGACCTTAAGTGAGGAGAATCCGAGACAGGAGGAGAAAAAAGACATAAAAAATTTAGTACAAATGCTCTGTTCTCCCTGCTCTGGCGCTCCCTAGCTTACCAGAGGTCGATTGCGACGACAATTATCACAATGACCACAGCGAAAATTATCGGCATTTTCCTGAAAACCAAAGGCATTTAAGAGAAAGTGCCAACGACAGCGACGGGTATAGAGGTAGGGAAATATCTCATTTTTGGGTTTAAAAGTCATCTTGGCTGAATTATGAGGATAAATAAGCCGATAATGAAAAGGATCGAGCCATTCTAGGCGATCGAGACTGTGTAAAAGAGAGAGAATGAGCGCACCATCGGGAAATTCGGCACTAATCGCCTCTACTTTGCCCTCTAGGGGAATTTGGGCTAAAATTTGCCAAGCTTGTCGGTATTGGCGCTCCTGTTGGGAGTTAAAGAATTTTTGCTGGTTTTTATCGCTATTATCTAACCATCCCGTCGGTTCACTAATTAAGGTGAGAGCCTGCATTTTACCCCCATCGCGACCACCGCGGCCGATTTCCTGTAGGTATTCCGATAGTAAAGCTGGGGGTTGGTAGTGGACAACCCAACGCACATCGGGTTTATTGATACCCATGCCAAAAGCTGAGGTACAGACAACAAAAGTTAAATCCCCCCGCAGCCAATTTTGTTCTATTTCCCGACGCTGAAAGGGCGATAAACCGGCATGATAGGCACTGGTGCGATAGTGGAGAGATTGCAACCATGTCGCTAAATTTTCACTATGGCGACGGGAACGAGTATAGATCAGGCCGGATTGTCGAGGTTGACTGGTGAGGAAGTTTAATAGTTGATGACGACGACAACCGGGACTAATACATATTTTGGTGCTTAAGTCAAGGTTTTGACGGTAAGGATTTATTAAGAAAAGTTGTGGTTTTTCTAGTTGTAAGATGCGGGTGAGAGTCTCGCGGGTGGCGGGGTTAGCGGTGGCAGTAAAAGCAGCGATCGCTATTTGGCTGCCGGCCGGTTTCGATTGCAGAAGAGCGGGACGGACGGCCCCAAGACGACGGTAAGCAGGACGAAAATTATCGCCCCACTGGGTTAAACAATGGGCCTCGTCGAGGATGAGAGCGTTAATTTTAACGTGGGGAAGGGTTAATTTTGACCAGAGGGGCGGACTTAAGAGGGTTTCCGGGGAAAGATAGAGAAGTCGCAGGGTTTGATCTGCGATCGCTGCTAAGGTTTTCTTTCTCTGTTGTCGGGGGATTTCGTTATGAATCAGGGCGACGGGTAGTTTTTTGGCTAATAATTCCTCCACCTGATTTTCCATCAGGGCAACTAAGGGGGAAATCACTAGGGTTAAGCCGGTTTTTAATAAAGCGGGCAATTGAAAACAGATAGATTTACCAAATCCCGTGGGCATGACAATTAGGGCATCCTTTGCCGCTAAAATTGTCTCGATAATCTCCTGTTGGGGAAAGCGAAAGCTATCATAGCCCCAAATTTTTTGAAAAATAGTCTGGATGCTTTCGGGATATTGGGAAGACATGGTTAGACTGCTGGGGAAGTGGGGTGTGGGGTGTGGGGTGTGGGGTGTAGGGTGTGGGGTGTGGGGAAGTGGGGAAGTGGGGAAGTGGGGAAATTGAACTAAAACCCTAAAACCCTAACACCCCAAAACCCCCCGCAACGCGCACGCAGTGACCACTTTGACTATCCCGGACGGGTAACAATTTTTCCCATAATTGAATTTTTTTGGCACTTTTTTAATAATCTGTTACACTTATAGCGATCAATCTTTATCTGGGGAATTACTGATGACTGAACCTGTTAGCACCACTGACCCCGCAGTAGAAACCGCCACCGAAGCGCAACCCAGTTACGTCAAGCTGGCGATGCGGAATATGGTCAAGAAAAAAGGCGTCTCGTTAAAACACTTTTTTTTGACTACAGCAGCCCTATTAGGCTTTTTTGTCGGTATTTCCTATCTGACGCGTCCCTAGGGTGAAATCTGGTGAGTGAGACTTTGCCCCTAGGGGTGGATTTATGCCTACAGGATAATTATTTTGATCCCGGAAATAGTCCTGTGGATGGGGAAACTTGGCACTATTGGTTGGAGACATGGTTAGGCTATCTATCGGATTATCTCCCCCTTGCCGCCGGTTATGAACTAAGTTTGCGTTTAACAGACGATCGAGAAATTCAGACCTATAATTGCCAATATCGCCACAAAGATCAACCGACGGATGTTCTCGCTTTTGCCGCTCTGGAAGTGGATTTACCAGTGGATGAGGGCATTTTAGAGACAGAACCTTTATATTTGGGGGATATTATCATCTCTGTGGAGACAGCACAACAACAGGCTTTAACACAAAATCATTCTTTGGCGCGAGAATTGGCCTGGTTAACTGCCCACGCTTGTTTACATCTTTTGGGTTGGGACCATCCCGATGAAACAAGTCTGTTAGAAATGCTATCTTTACAGGAAACTTTGTTAAAAACCGTCGAAATGCCGATACATAGTTAGTTATTTTTGTCAAGCATTATTGAGGAATATGAAGACAAATTATCATCAAGCCAACCAATCTGCCAGCATACCTAATCCCTATCTCAACAATAATTTTATCCCTCGATCGGGACAGGTTAGTGAGGGCAACAATCCCAGTCAAAGAGAATACGCTTGGCAAGTCGCCTCGAATCTGTTAGTCAGTTTTCGCTACGCTTGGGCCGGAGTCCGTTATGCTTTTGTTAGTCAAAGAAATTTTCGCATTCACACCCTGATTACCCTAGTAGCGGTTAGTTGGGGCTTATTTTTGCGGGTTAATGCCATGGAAATGGCGATTGTCACCCTTACCTGCGCTCTGGTGATGGTCTTAGAATTAATTAACACTGCCCTAGAATCAGTCGTAGATCTGACGGTGGGGCAATCCTACCATGATTTAGCCAAAATAGCGAAAGATTGTGCCGCTGGTGCCGTTTTAATCGCCTCGATCGCCGCTTTACTCGTAGCGGCTTTTATTTTTATTCCCCATTTATTAGTTTAAGTGGGAAGTGGGAAGTGGTGAGAGAGGAGTAGGGAGAAAAAGCTAACTCCTGACTCCTGACTCCTGACTCCTGACTCCTGACGGCTAAAAAAGCCGATTCGGTATAAGGGGACTCGACAGCTTTTAGCCGATAAATTTAACTTTTCTTAACCTAAGCCTAAACTGGTGAGGGGAGAGGGTTTCGCTATATATAAAAAATTGTCATCCTCGATACAGCAAAAAATCTCTTTTGTCCCCTTATAGGTTAGAGTATAGTTATTGATAAGACTTTTTTGTAGATCTTGCAGGAAATCTCCCATGAGTGCCATAACTTTCTCCACCGCTCCCACCGCTTACTCTATCAGGATGATTAAGGACGAAGTCCGTCAGATGGTAGAACAGGGGGTAGTGAGCAGACACCAACCGATCTACACCCTCTGTCAGTTCATTCCCCCTCGGGAGTGGGTTTGTGTTGAATGTGAACTAGAACGGTGTGACTACCTTCTCAGGGATCAAATTGGTGACTTAATCGCCTCGGAATCTTGGGATAATGACTAAACTCCCGTTTGCCGATCTGGGTAAAAATCGGACCAATCAGAAATTTATCAGCCTTGTCCACTTTCTTAACTATTATCGAAAATTTGGGTTGAAAACCCCGTCCTAAAAGGACGGCTTTAAGCTACAATGCAAAAAGCGATAACCAAGCTAAAAACCGAACCTTGACCACAGATAGTAGGGGGTTTCGTTCAGAAAAGACTTCAAATTCGGCCTTGAACGAGTAAAACTTTCTAGGAAATAAGGTTGAACAT
>NZ_JAPZQJ010000498.1:0-2341 GCF_027530405.1 Microcystis sp. LE19-41.2A
TCCACCTAGGGCCATGAAGGCGCAGGGGAAGAGTAGTAAACCAGACCAACCGATGAAGACGAAACGGTCTCTTTTGAGCCAGTCATCGAGAGCATCAAACAGCCCTCTTTCTGGGGCGCGTCCGACAGCAATGGTCATGGGTATTTTTCCTCTTGCTTAACTGAAATCACGGGCAAGATTTCTTAACTTTTTTGAGTCTGGGATTACTCCCATTGTCTTATAAGATGGCGCGATCGATTGACTGGATTAGCTTGACTAAACTAGATGCGATCGCTAGTTAATCCTCACAAACTGTAAAAGATTAACGTTTCTTAAACTAGCACAAGCTAGACAATAATTTCGAGTTCGGTAAGACTTTGGTTCCTTGCGGTCTCTATCTACCTTTAACTATTATTAGCAAAAAATTACAAATCTATACAACTTGACTCATAATTGATTTTCTATACACACAAAAACTTTTTTGTCAATGAGTATTTATATTCATTTGTTTAATTGATCGCCACTCCCAATCCTCTAGGGGTTGCTCTAGCAATTGACAATCGAAGCATTCCTCGGCGGCGGTTTTCAGGGTAGCGATAATTGTCTCTAGGGTCAAATCTGGCGCTAAATTCAGCTTTTGAGGGGCAGCACTGGCGAAAACTTGCTCAAACAGCGAATTATCTTGCTCTAGCACCATCGAACCATGTTGGAGAACCGAGGAACCCCGTTGCAGTTGGGCGCTCCCAATAAATTTATTCCCCCAATTATCGACTAAATCCGCACCGGTAGCTGTACCGAAACAGTTAGCAGAATGGATATATCCCCGGCCGGCAGCACCGTAGGACAACTCCAGACCGATATTTTGCCAGCCTGTGATTAAAAATTGACAGATTTGCTGGTAAACTTCCCTAATATTCCCCTTCATCCCCGAATTTACCACCATATAGGTCAAATCCCCCTGATGTAGTACAGACCGTCCACCGGTAGGACGACGAACTAGGGAGATTTTTTGACCTTGCCAAGTCAAATCACGCCAAAAATCAGGATATTGCCGTTGATGATAGCCCAAGGAAATAGCCGGGGGCGACCATTGATAAAAACGCAGAGTCGGGGGATGATGACTGCAACGGTGTTGCTCTAGTAACCAAGAATCGATCGCCATTTGTCGCTCTGCCGATGAGATAATTGGAGGGATATAACGCCAAATTTTAGCTGCCACCAAAGGATTCTCGTAACATTTCATCATTATTATCTGCTACCGTCGCCACGAGAGTAATTGCTCGCGAAATCTCCCCAGCAGACAAATCGGCCACAGTGCGCTGAGAAATCACCACCACCTGATCATTCATAATGGCAAAATGAGATTCAAAGGTTTCGGCACAATTCATCGCTAATAACTTGCGGGTTAATCCCAATTCATCCTTAACGGGTAATTTCAGCACAGAAGACCACACCGTTAGAAAATCATCATCGCTTTCCCCAGTTAACTGTACAAATACCTCAACGCTACCATACTGAAACTTCCAAAGATAACCTTTGTCTGTATGTTGTACCATAGCAGTATCATTCTGCTGCAGAGTAGAAATAACCATTTCAATCATTTCTTGGTGACTGCTCGTACTAGCCAGAAATTCATCGGTCATTGACTCTATTGCTTCTGAAGTCGCTAAACTTTCCGTGGTCATAAAAATTCCCTAAACTCGATCGATCACAATCTTATCCCAAGAGAAAAGAAAAAAGTAACAAAACAGACATAGAAGAGGGGAGTGGGGAGCTTTTTTCCTGTGATTAGTAAACAGCAAACAGTAAACAGCGAAAAGACAGAGGCTTAACCATTCTCTATATAACTGAACTTCCCCCATACATATATACCATAATAGCCGAAAACCCTTATCCATCAATGGATGCACCCCTTAACTTTCCTTAATGTACCCATGTAATTTGTAACATTTCTTAATGGACAAGAATTCTCTCCATTTGCTAAAATAGTGGTCATGTACATAGAAAAAGTTCCTAACCGTAATTCCCCCCCCGCTGTTCTTCGACCAGATTCCTATCGAGAAGGAGATCAAGTCAAAAAAAGAACCCTGGCCAATCTCTCAAAATTACCCGATGATATTATTGACAATCTGAAACTGGCTCTTAAAGGAGCAACACTGTCAATGACTGAAGGCATTCCCAATCATTTTGAAGTGATTAGAAGTCTTCCTCATGGTCATGTAATGGCTATTTTAGAGACGATTAAAAAATTAGGTTTAGATAAAATAATCAGTGAAAAATCCTCACGAATCAGAAACTTAGTGGTGGCGATGATTGTGGCAAGAATCATCAATCCTAAATCGAAACTAGCCACAGCGAGAGG
>NZ_JAPZQJ010000324.1:0-8004 GCF_027530405.1 Microcystis sp. LE19-41.2A
TATACTCTGTCTGATTGATTCTGTCCAAGGTTTGATGGCAATTCGGACATTCAATTGTTTCATTTAAAAGAGCGAGCTTTAGGAAAATTGTCTGAGCAATTTTTTGATAATTGACCACTGTTACATTTGGTAAATCGAGGAGTTGATCAAAATTTATCCACATAACCCACCTCCTGTTCTGTGTTACTGTTATACCATGCTCACACAGAACCTAGAAGAGCCAAGGATTGAAAGCCTTGTAAATCAAGACCAAAAATATAGTTGCACACGGGGTATTAGATAATAAACTATATCTTCCGGCAAAAATCCCCCTCTTTGGGGAGAAGGGGAAAAGCCAACCCAAGATTAACCCTGCACCATCACCGAGGCAGCCGCAGCCACACCGGCGCCCGGGGTGACACCTTCGACACCTAACTCGATTAAAGTCGCTTCAATGGCAGCGATAACCGTGAGGATATCCCTCTCACTAGCAAAACCTAAATGACCGATACGGAAGATTTTACCCTTGAGGTGATCCTGACCACCAGCCACAGCGATGTCGAACTTTTTATTGAGAGTCGAGCGAATTTTTTCCGCATCCACCAGAGTGGGGGCCACCGCAGTAATCGCCGTGGAAGCCCAAGAATCCGCCGCGTAGAGGGGCAAATCCAGGGCGCGCATACCGGCCCGCGTCATCTTCGTTAAGCGTTGGTGACGGGCGAAAATTGCCGCTAATCCCTCCCTTCTCATCATTTGCAGAGAAGCTTGTAAACCGTACATCAGGTTAACTGGAGGGGTAAAGGGGGAACTATCCTCATCGGTGGCTTTTTTGTATTTGCCCAAATCTAGATAAAAACGCGGCAGTTTGGCGGTTTCGTAGGCTTTCCAAGCTTTTTGACTTACGGAAACAAAACCTAAACCGGGAGGAATCATATAACCTTTCTGGGAACCAGAACCGACCACATCTAAACCCCATTCATCGATGGGAATATGATAAGCTCCTAAACTGGTGACAGCATCGACGATAATTAAAGCTTCCCCGTGGTCTTTTACCGCTTTGTTAATGCTTTCCAAGTCATTGAGAACCCCGGTGGAAGTTTCCGAATGGGTGATAATTACCGCTTTGATGGCTTTTTCCTTGTCTTCGGTCAGTTTAGCGGTAAATGCCTCTGGATCTAGGGGTTTACCCCATTCTGCCTTAATGACATCCACATTTAAGCCGTATGCTTTCGCCACTTTCGCCCAACGTTCCCCAAATTTACCATTATCTCCCACCAAAACTCGATCGCCGGGGCTAAGAAAATTAATAATTCCCGCTTCCATGGCACCGGTTCCCGAAGCAGTTAGCATTAAGACATCGCCACTGGTTTGATGCAACCATTTGAGATTTTCGGTTAATTCGGCGATTACCTTGCTAAAAGCACCCGTCCGATGACCTATAGGTGCTTTAGCCATAGCCAATAATACCGCTTCCGGCACTGGTGTCGGGCCGGGAATCATCAACATATTTTTATTTTCCATGGTTCGTCCTCTCTCGTTGGGCTATATTCAAAAAGATAAAAAACCAAATCTCGATCGCATCAATTCTGAGGGGATGATTTAAGATTCGGCAGACTCTGATTATATCCCGGCAGATAGCCTTGTCAGGAGTCAGTATTCAGGAGATAGGGTGATAGGGTTTTGGGGTGATGGGGTTTTGGGGTGATAGGGTGATGAGACAGCTTCCCCACTTCCCCACTTCCCCACTTCCTAACTCCTATTCCCGATTTTCAAAGAGTTTCTGGATACCGACGGCAGCATCGGGCAGTTTTACCAAAGATTCGCCAATTAGAACCGCATTTGCTCCCGCTTGCTTCACTTTCGCCAGAGCTGCTGCTGTGTGTAATCCCGATTCGCTGACGATCAGAATACCTTTTTCTCGCACCTTTTCGCCCCTGGCTTCTAGTAATTGGCGAGTATTGTCTAAATCGACTTTAAATGTCTCTAAATTGCGGTTATTGATGCCGATTAGTTCGATTCCCTCAATGGCTAACACTCGATCGAATTCGGCCAGACTATGCACCTCTACCAAAGCTGTCATCCCTAAACCCTTGACAATTTTGACAAAATATGCTAGGTCTTGATCGCTTAAAATAGCGGCAATTAAAAGGACAGCATCGGCTCCTTTAGAGCGAGCGTAGTAGATTTGATAGGGATAAAGGATAAATTCTTTGCATAATAGGGGTAAAGATACCGCTTGCCGGACGAGGCTAAGATTTTCGTAACTACCTTGAAAAAACTTACTATCGGTTAAAACCGATAAACAAGTGGCTCCTCCCTGTTCATAGGTACGCGCAATCGCTACAGGATCAAAATCTTCGCGGATAACTCCCTTGCTCGGGGAAGCTTTTTTGACTTCGGCAATCAAAGCGGGTTGGGTTTTACCCTGTTTTAAGGCGGCTAAAAAGTCGCAAGGTGGCGCAGTATTAGCTATTTTTTTGCGTAATTCCAATAAAGGCAACTTTTCACGCAATTTATCGACTTCGATCTCCTTATGCCAAACGATTTCTTCTAAAATATTTTGCGGTTGTGCCTCTGGCACTTTCACCACATAACTCAAACTCTCAACTTTAACGGCAGGATTGGGGTGTTTTCTTCGGATCTGCATTTTTTCACTGTCCAGAGTGTGAACAGTGATTAGTTTAACAGTGATTAGTTATCGGGAATTGAAATAGAGACGGGGAAAACCACGTCTCTACAGACATTTATCTATACTTGTGTGGATATTCCCAATCTTCACCGAAAGGCTATTGCATAGCTTCGATCGAACGTTCTAAAATTTTATCTTGGAGTTTTTCGTCTTCTTGACGATTTTCGGTTAATAAAACCCGCGCTTTCGCAGTTTCTGCCTCTCCTTCCCCCAAAAGCTCCTCTGTACGAGTTAAGACATTTTCTTCGAGCATTCCTTCTGCTTGTCGTTCTTGGGTTAGATTGAGACGTGCTTTTTCTTGAATATTCATAAATTTATCCTTGCCACAGGTGCGATCAACTTCTACCCTTAGTCTGACACAAATTTAGTATTCCGTATCATTAACTACAGAAAAATTTAGAATCTTACTGGCGAAACTGAGATTTAGGTATTTTTTCTCATTCCTTAAATGGACAGGGATCGATCGACCTCAAGCTATACAATAAAACCTATGGAACAATTCCCCAGCGTAATCAAGCTTGTATATCGGGCGAATAATGATCGATTGCCTAAACCAACAGATTTCTGGACAGTATCCGACTCTATCGTAATATCCTATTTGCAGAGCTTATGACCAAAGGTAATTTAAACGATCTCATCCGTACAGAAGCTAATAAAGAGGTAGAATCCCAAACCTCTCCTTCTCCCAAACGTTCTAAGGAAACAAACGCCACCCTACAGGCAAAAATTAACGACTTGACAACAGAGTTAGAAAAAACCGAGAAAAATCAGCAAACTCTCCAAGAAAAGGTGATTTCTCTGGAAAAAGAACTTCAAGAACATCTGGAACTCTCTGTCAGGTTACAGCAGTTACAACAACAGACCGAGCAGTTAGAATCTGTCCTCTTGGAAAAAACTACTTTGGTGGCACAATTATCGAGTCAATTAAGTCAATCCCAGACGGAATTAACCGAGAAAAAACAGTTAATTGAAAAACTATCGAGTCAATTAAGTAAGACAGAAACAGAACTGACTGAGAAAAAACAGTTAATTGAAAAATTATCGAGTCAATTAAGTCAATCCCAGACGGAATTAACCGAGAAAAAACAGTTAATTGAAAAATTATATAATCAAATTAAAACCCTAGAAAATAGTCCCCCCCCCACCCCTGAACCCTCACCAATTAGCAAACCTGCGCCGAAGAAACCCAGTCTTTATAACTTTGAAATGGCAACTTTAGCCCGTTATATTGCCCCCAATCCTACCCCCACAGAGTTAACGGATTCCGAAATCGGTTGGTTCGATTAATTATGGTTTGCTAAATAAATCTAAAAACATTGTTCGATAAGACTTTTAGACCTTTTTGAAATCCCAAAGTGGCCGGCATGGGAGTGATCAGGGGGAAAATCCCTGGACTTTTTCCCTGAAAATTAGGTAATTGACCACCTGAAAATCGGCAAAACCCTACACCCTGCCCCCAGGAAAAACTTTTTGCCGCAAACCCTAGATAGTCAACAGTTTAGTTGAAACCCGATTAAATTTTCGATCGCTTTGACCAAATCTTGATTAGTCCAATTCCGGTACAAACAAGCAGCGATCGCACATCCCCCCGCACCCACTCCCTCTTTGACAAAACCCTGTTGATAAGCTTGCAAAACCGGGTATTTAGAGGCAGAAAAGTCTAATTGTGTGGCTAATAAAGGCAATTTTCCGATCATGCGGGCTAATCCCACCGTATCCCCTGTTTTATCTTCCGCTACCCAGCGAGTTGTGCCGACGATGATATTTTCCCAGTTAACTGGATAGGCATATTTAGCCACTAGAGCTTGAATTAGGGCAGAAACGGCTAACATTTGGGTTCCTCCGGCGAGGAGTACCCCACCCTGCCCACTGGCGGCGATGGCCATGCCAGCGACGAAAATCTGCTGAGGATCGCCTAGGGCGGCGATTACCTCAAAAGGATCAAAAATTTCTTTTAGGGCTAATCCCTGCTCAACTATTGCCTGTTTCTGAGCATGATTGCACTGGGGATGGCTGCTGTTAACTTTGCCCTTGGCTCGATAACCCAATCCGGTGAGGATGGCGAGGGCGGTGGTGGTGCCGCCGACCACGCACTCGCCGATAATTAGATAACTAGACTGGCGGGCTAATTTTTCTCCCCAAGTTAATCCTTGGGCGAACAGGTGTTTTACTATGGTCAGGTCTAGGGCGCGGCCGGTGGAGAGACAACGGGCCGGTTGTCCCCCCAGTTCGATATAATCGACGGCCGGGGGCAAGGGTAAACCGGCGTTAAAAACGAGGACGGGAATGGCTAATTTTTCCACCACGGCGCGGGTAATATAGGCGGGGGAGGCTCCCACCGTTAGGGGGGGTAAGGGATAACGGGGATGGGGTGAAACTCCTTTAACGATAAATTCGGCATCGGCGATCGCTGTATATTTTCTATCTTCCGGGGTAGCACCGGCGGTGGAGATTCCGGGGATTAATCCCGTCTCGGTAAACCCCAAAACTAGAGCAAATATCGGAGAAGATTTTTGATGGCGCTGTAACCAATTTTGCCCCCGTTCGATTTCCGTGTAAATTTTAATCATCTGTGATTTTCTTGATTATGTCTCCCCTGTCTTCTGCAATTATCGATACTTGGCGACGTTTTTACCGAGATCCCTTGGCAGTAATAGGAGCGATCGCATTAATGATAATTATTCTTGCTGTCCTATTCGGTCCGATTTTCTATCGGATCCCCATCGATACCATTGATTTTAGTCAAACCACTGCTCCCCCCAGTTTAAAACATCTTTTTGGGACTAATGATCTGGGCCAGGATCAATTGGCGAGGATTTTGGTGGGGGGTCGAATTTCCCTAGCGGTGGGCATTGCTGCTATGATGGTGGCGATTATTCTGGGAACGGCGATCGGGGCTATTTCTGGGTTTTACGGGGGCGCGATCGATGGCTTATTGATGCGATTAACGGATTTATTCCTATCTTTGCCCCAATTACCCCTACTTTTACTGATTGTCTATCTATTTCGCGATAGCATCAAAAAAATCGCCGGACCGGAAACGGGTATTTTTATCCTCGTGGTTTTAGTAATCGGGGGTTTAAATTGGATGTCGGTGGCGCGATTGGTGCGGGGAAATTTCTTAAAATTACGCGAGATGGAGTTTATTTCGGCTGCGATTGCTTTGGGGGCCACTCCTTTCCGTTTAATCTGGGTGCATTTATTGCCTAATGTTTTGGGAATGATTATCGTGGCGGCTACTTTAGCGGTGGGTAATGCGATTATTACCGAGTCAACCCTGAGTTTTTTGGGTTTGGGTTTCCCCCCCGATGTGCCGACTTGGGGACAAATGTTATTTAAAGCTAAAGATTACTTGACAACTGCCCCCCACTTGGTCATTTTTCCCGCTCTAGCTATCGTGATCACGGTGTTAAGTATTAATTTTATCGGTGATGGTTTACGGGATGTCTTTGATCCTAATGTTTAAGGAAGCGTAGAAATGGATAATTGCCGAAAATTACCCAGAACCCCTATGATGATCAGTAGCGATGGTGAGGAAATAAATACTGTGAGTAGCGTAACTGTCATTAGCGATCAGAAGTTTGACAAAGAGGTTTTTGAGGTCGAAAAACCCGTTTTAGTCTATTTTTGGGCGAGTTGGTGCGGTCCGTGCCGTCTGGTATCCCCCTCGATCGATTGGGTGGCCAAAACCTACGGCGAACGGCTAAAAGTAGTTAAACTAGAAATAGACCCTAACCCCGACTCGGTGGCTAAATGTAAGGTGGAAGGTGTTCCTGCTTTACGCATCTTTAAAGATAACGAAATTATTGCCACTCATGAAGGGGCGATCGGCAAACAACAATTACAATCTTTTATCGATACCTATGTCAGCTAATTAGGTATCCATGGTTATGAATAACTTAACCCTAGCACGCCGCTTACAGGCACTACAATCCAACGTTTTTGCCGATATGGATCGGGCAAAGGCTGCCAGTAGAGAAGCGGGTAATACCATTATCGATCTTTCGCTCGGTTCCTCCGATCTTGGTGCTGCTCCCCATGTTATCGATGCTATAGAGCGATCTCTCCACGATCCTCACACCCACGGCTATTTACTCCATAATGGTACGCGAGACTTCCGAATAACTGCCGCTAACTGGTATAGCGATCGCTTTGGTGTCCCCGTCGATCCGGAAACGGAGGTTTTACCCCTAATTGGTTCTCAGGAAGGCACGGCCCATCTACCTTTGGCCCTTCTCAACCCCGGGGATTTTGCCCTGCTGCTCGATCCGGGTTATCCCTCCCATTTGGGCGGTGTTGCCCTTGCCGGCGGTCAAATCTACGGAATGCCAATTTTGGCAAAAAATGACTTTCTGCCGGTTTTAGAGGACATTCCTGACCTAGTGCTGGCACAATCGAAGCTGATGGTCTTGAGTTATCCCCATAATCCCACCACAGCGATCGCACCTTTGGCATTTTTCCAAAAAGCGGTCGATTTTTGCCGTCAGCATAATTTAGTTTTAATCCACGATTTTCCCTATCTAGACATCTTTTTTGCGGGAACATCGCCCCCCCCGTCAATTTTACAGGCCGATCGAGCTAAAACTAATTCGATCGAGTTTTTTACCTTTTCCAAGTCCTATAATATGGGCGGTTTTCGCATCGGTTTCGCCATTGGCAACCCGCAGTTAATTATGGCTTTGCGACAGATTAAAGCCATGGTTGATTTTAATCAGTATTTGGGCATTCTCAAGGGTGCGATCGCTGCTTTAACCGGTAATCAAGATTCAGTCAAGGAAACCGTCGCTATCTTCCAAAAACGCCGGGATGTGTTTATTAATGCCCTAAATCGCATCGGTTGGCCAGTTGCCACTCCGGCCGCCACTATGTACGTTTGGGCGAAAATTCCCCCCAGTTGGCCGGGTAATTCCGTCGATTTTTGTCGGCAATTGGTGGCCCAAACTGGTGTCGCTGTTTCCCCCGGTTCCGGTTTTGGTAAGGGTGGTGAGGGTTATGTGCGTTTTGCCTTAGTTCACGATCCCGATATTCTAGAGGCTGCCGTGGAGAAAATTGGGGCTTTTTTGGGATAAAACCGATGTTTAACCTGAGTTTGGCCTAAAGTGAAACCCTGATTTTACCCTGGGTTTCTGGCTTTAATACTATCTTTCAACGGTCAAAACTGACAATTAAAAGTAGCTTTAGGGCGTAAAGAAGCGTAATTAGGGTTTGCTGAATAAATCTAAAAACCTTGTTGGATAAGGCTTTTAGACTTTTTTTCCCTGAAAAAGTGCCTACCATTGGAGTGATTGGGGGGAAAATTTAGGGATTTTTTCCCTGAAAATTAGGTAATTGACCAC
>NZ_JAPZQJ010000509.1:0-1619 GCF_027530405.1 Microcystis sp. LE19-41.2A
GATTTTCAGGTGGTCAACTACCTAATTTTCAGGGAAAAAGTACCTGAATTTTCCCCCCAATCACTCCAATGGTCGGCACTTTTTGAGGGAAAAAAAGTCTAAAAACCTTATCCAACAAGGTTTTTAGATTTATTCAGCAAACCCTAAATAATCTAGAGACGTTATCAGCAACGTCTCTAGTAGTTTTTGCCCTTGTTTACGTCGGGGTTTCTCGTTCTAGATTTTTGTAAATTTTTGTAAATTTAACTTGTTTTAAAACACTTTGTCTGGTAGCGATTATCCAAAGAAAAATAGATGAAAGAGGCAAATCGTCAAGAGAATAATCTTGTTTGCTGCCTGATCCCGGTCAATGATAAATTTTAAAATACCTAGTCTTTTACATTTTCCCAACTCTCGGAGTGATCCCCGATGTTAAAAAATCTCTTTGGTGGCAAAAAATCTGACTTTTACCTAGAACTAAAAGAAACCGATGGTGAACAAAAAGCGACAGCAACCACGGCAGCAGCCGCGCCTGTTGTGGAAGCGCCTGCCCCTGCTGTGGAGTCTGCTGCCGCCCCCGTAGCCGAGAAAAAAGCGAAAAAAACTTCTGTTAAGAAAGAAAAGCAAGCAAAAGAAACTCCCGCCGCTCCTGTGAGCGCACCGGCCCCCGTAGCCCCCACTAACGGTAAAGTAGAGCCGCAAGAAGTGGAATTTGCGACAAAATACTTGATTACTCCTAGTATGTCTCGCCGTCGCCCTGGTCCAAGTTTGAATGGTTTCAAAGACATGGCGCGCAAAGCGAAACTACCTGCTAACCGCGGCTAAATCCCCCCGGGATTGCTTTCTCAAAAAAAAAGGAGAGCTTTCTTTGACTCTCCTTTTTCATCAGGGTGCATCTACTGACTCAAGTGTAGCAGAGAGTTTTTTTAGGGTTGGTTATTTAGGTTACTCCCTAGAGTATTTTGGCGATAATTATCACCTGTCTTCTTGGGCAATTTTTAAAACCTAGGACTAGGTTGGCTGGTGGACGGGTGCAAAATCAGCATTCATATTCTTGATTCAGCAACCCCATTAGGGATTAACTTTCGCCGCTCGGATTAGCCAACCGATTACCCCACCCGTAACACCACTGAGGATCGAACTGAGCGCAGCGGTGATCACCACTACTCCGATCTGTTTCCAGTTTTTCAATTCTCCGACTTTTTCGGCGAGATCGGTGGTTTTTCCCGCCGCGTTCTCTATAACTTTAACTCGATCGCTTAAACCCTCTATCTTCGCATCTAGGGTTCGGATATCGCCTTTAATTTCCGACTGCCCTAACTCTAAATTCTTCTGTCCGTTTTCTATGGTGGTTAGTCGGTTTTCCATGGTGGTTAGTCGGTTTTCGATCGCCTTTTGTCCGTTGGCAATACCGATGATTAAATCCTCTAATCTTTTTAAATCTTTTTCAGTTGCGGCTGTCATCAGTTAAACTCCTCTTAGTTGAATTTTTCTTGCCCCGATTCGATACTTTATTGATTGCGGATAACTTTCTCATCGGAAATTTTGGGTCTGAAACCCCGCCGTTCTAGGTTGGCTTTACGTTAGAATTAAAAGGCCAGTCTCGAAAACCAAGTGGACGGCGCAGCACCTTGAAAACT
>NZ_JAPZQJ010000228.1:0-15102 GCF_027530405.1 Microcystis sp. LE19-41.2A
TCGCTCTGAATACCGCTACCCAAACCGTTTTTTCTTTATCTAGATTTAGGGTGATTTTCTCCCAATCCTTTTCTGATAGGCTTTTTGCTAGTTGCTCAAGCTGGATTGTTTCTTCCACACCCCCTTCTTTTTCAATAATTAGGGTTTGCTGAATAATGGTAAAACCCTTTTAAAATAAAGCTTTTTACCTGTTAAAGTCCGATGTTAGTGCAAGAAAATAGGATTGGGACGTTCAAAAACCTTGCATTATCCTTCTTATAGTACATCGCTTGGTACAAAAAACAAGGGCAACAAAGCCTAAAACGACCGACTCCTGACGACCGGCTACTGACTCCTACCCCCAGGAAAAACTTTTTCAGCAGACCCTAATTAATTTTCGAGAGTGCAAAAATGAGAAAAATAGACATAAAATTGCATAAAATCTCTAAATAGAGCATTTAATTGATTAATGCTCATTCTTAATTCTCCTGACGACCGGCTACTGGCTCGGAGACTCCTCACCTAAGGTCAGATTTTTGATTTTTGCAAGAGGTCTATTACCCTTTAGGTATCGTCATCTTTTTGAAAGGGATTTTCCCCAATGCCTAGGCCTTTTTTGCTCTGTTTTAAGTCTTTCCAGAGGGCTTTAATTTTTTGATAGGCTTCTAGAGAACTGATTTTGCCCCCCGTTTCCAGATTACAAATAAAACTGACTTTTTGGGCAAATTCCTGTAAATTGGCGTTAAATAGCAAGTTTTCTGGCTTAAATTCCCCATAGTAGGGCGCGCGAGGATAGAGAAAATCCTCCTTGCGGCGATCGGGGAGATTCGGGTTATCATCGTTAGGAGGATTCTGATTCATAGGGCGACGGCGGGTAATTTTTCGGAATTTCTTTAGATTTTTCGGTAATGGTAATGGGAGATAATATCAATTGTTGGCTATGATTGAGGATTTAAGTAAAAACTTGGCTGATTCGCCAAAAGTTGACCCCTGGTATCGTGACACTTTTTGGTTATAGGTTAAGGTTCGATCGTCAAATGTTGACAGTTATCTTTAAGCTGCAATTATACATTATTTTTCTCAACGATCATCTACCCAATGATAGAGACTTTTTGCCTGGGTTGATCGCCAAAATTTACTGCCGCCACTATCTGATTAACCATCGATTTTCGTTTATCAATTGCCGAGGATGATAACTATGGAAAAACTCTATGAAGGTAAGGCCAAAATTCTCTATCAAACCGATGATCCTGATATTCTCCTCACTTATTACAAAGACGATGCCACCGCTTTTAATGCCCAAAAACGCGGGCAAATTGTCGGTAAAGGGGAAATTAACTGTACTGTCTCCACTGCCCTATTTCAATGGTTAGAATCCCTAGGAATACCTACCCATTATATCGATCGCCCTAGTTCTAGGGAAATGCGCGTCAAGGCGATTAAAATTATTCCTTTGGAGGTAGTAGTCAGAAATATCGCTGCCGGGAGTTTGTGCAAGCAAACGGGATTAAAGGAGGGGAAAGTTTTACCTTTTCCTCTTGTAGAATTTTATCTCAAGGACGATGCTTTAGGCGATCCTTTGTTAACGCCCGATCGCATAAAAGTGATCGATATTGCCAGCGAGGAGCAAGTCAATCAGTTACGAGATTTAGCCCTGCAAATCAATCAATATCTGCAAGAATTTTTCGATAAGTGCCAGATTATTCTCGTCGATTTCAAGTTAGAATTTGGAGTTGATAAAACGGGCAAAATTTATCTAGGTGATGAAATTAGCCCCGATACCTGTCGTCTCTGGGATAAAACCCAAGAGGATGCCCAAGCGCGCATTCTCGATAAGGATCGTTTTCGTCGCGATTTAGGAGATGTGGAAACTGCCTATCAACAAGTACAAGCAAGAGTTTTACAACAGATAGAGAGTTTATAACCGTAGGGTGTGTTAGCGAGCGCGTAACGCACCTTAATTGAGATTAGCAATTTAATAATTTATGTCGAGAAGAATTATCGGGTTAACAGGGGGAATAGCTTGTGGTAAATCCACGGTTTCCAATTATTTAGAAAATATCTACAAAATTCCTGTCCTTGATGCGGATATTTATGCCCGGGAAGCAGTGGAAAAAGGTTCGGCAATTTTAGAGAGAATTTTTCAGCGTTATGGCAGAAAAGTTAAAACTGAGGATAATTCCCTTAATCGCCAACAGTTAGGAGAGATTATTTTTAATAATCCCGAGGAAAAAATCTGGTTAGAAAGTCAGATTCATCCCTACGTTAGAGAATGTTTTAAGCGGCATTTAGAGCAGTTAGAAGCCCCGATAGTTGTTTTTTCTGTTCCTTTATTATTGGAAGCCAAACTAACCCATTTAGTCACAGAGATTTGGGTGGTTTCCTGCGGTTTTGAGCAACAAATTCAACGCTTAATGACTAGGAATAACTTAAGCAGAGAACAAGCGATCACTCGGATTAATAATCAAATGCCTTTAGCCGAAAAAATTGCCTTAGCTGATATTGTTTTGGACAATTCCGGGGATTTAGAAGCTTTATATACCCAGATCGATCGAGCTATAAGTAGCTGGTTAGAATTAAATTGAAGATAGATTTTGGGTTCGATCCCCCCTGCCCCCCTTGATAAGGGGGGTGCCGATAGGCGGGGGGATCCCCCTTGATAAGGGGGGAAACTGATAGTTTTTAACACCTAACTACTTACAATAGGGATTGAGCTTAAAACAACCAGGCAAATTTTCCCACCCCGAATTTTACATAGAGAATAATTGCCAAAACCAATAAAAATAGAAAGCCAATAATTAATAAATAGTCTTTATTGGTTAAGATTGATTCCTGTAAAAATGTGCGATCGGGATCACCAGAGAAAGCTTTAGCTTGTAGAACTACCTCTAATTTTTGCGATTTAGCCATAGCGTTTAAAATTAAAGGTACAGCGATAGAAGCGTAAATTTTTCCTTTTTGTAACCAACCCATTTTTTCTATTGCTAATCCTCGTAATCTTTGAGCAGAAATAATCGATCGAGATTCTTCTACTAGGAGAGGAAATAAACGCAGGGTAGAGGAAAAAATAAAGACTATTTTGTAAGGAATTCTGGCCTTAGTTAAACTCACCATCATCTGATTTATATCGGTGGTAAAAATAGCGAGGGGAATAATTAAAACCATCGTGAGAGTTTTAAAGATCACATTTAAACCGTAGAGGGTTCCCTCCACAGTCATTTTATTAGAACCGACAGTTAATAAGGGAGTTAATTCAGTTTTTCCCGTTAAAGTTTTTACCTGTTCCACATTAAAAAATCCCATGGTAATTAATAAGAATAGATAAAAAGGAGCCATGAATTTTAAAATAGTGAGAAGATAAGACCATTTTACCCCCGCCCAGAGACAAGCTAAAGCGACAATAAGAGTTAGAAAACCGCCAGCGAGGGGACTTTCCCAAGTAAAAGCGATGAGAGTAACCACGATCATCATGGTTAATTTTGTCCGAAAATCTAGGCGAGTAAAAGGAGAATTTTGATCGACGGTTTGCCAGTTAAATGATTGCATAATCAGGAAAAAAGTTAGTAAGTAGCTAGGTGTTAAAAACTGTCAGATGCCCCCCTTATTAAGGGGTATCCCCCCGCCTATCGGCACCCCCCTTATCAAGGGGGGCAGGGGGGATCGGCACACCCCTTATTAAGGGGGGATTAAGGGGGGATATATCTTCAATTTAATTATAACTTTAAGGGAATGAGTTAATTACCCATCCCCATCAATTCCCTAGGAAGGGTTAGCAATTCTGTTCATTTGCTCTTGAATTTCGGGGTTATAAATCTGGAGATAATTCCAATAATTACCAAACACCGATTCTATATAACCCTTAGTTTCTCTAAAGGGAATATTCTCGACAAATTCATCGGGATCGCTAAAATCGAAACGCTGTTTCCATTTAGAAACTGCCCCAGGTCCAGCGTTATAACTAGCCACAGCAAAAAGTGAATTTCCGGCGAATTTGCCGTGGGTATAATCGAGATACCATGTCCCCATCATAATGTTATCTTCGGGATTAGTTAAAGAATAACTTTTATTGCCAGTATTACCCGCGATATATTTACCCGTATCGGGCATAATTTGCATTAATCCCACTGCCCCCACAGGAGAACGAATTTCTTTTTCAAAGCGGGATTCTTGCCGGATTAAAGCTGTCACTAGCAGGGGATTTAATTGTCTATCTTTTGACCATTCCAGGATGCTATCGTAGTAGGGGAAAGGGAATAAAGCGTGCCAGTATTTATCATTTTGTCGCAGGACTTTCCATGCTTCCCTTTCCTCTGGGGTATCTCTTTCTCGCAAGCGCCAAATCAGGTTAATTCCTTCTAAATTTTGATTGCGAGAGAGTTTATAGACACCGAGGTTAAATTGTTCGTCAACGGTTAAATTCCAAGGATCAACAATTTCTGCTTGGAAGAGATTCCACGCGTCCGTATCTTCACCAATGCGATATAGTTCCTTGAAAGCTTCCGAACCGGCGGGAGTATCGTTACGGGTGGCGGGTTTGACGGTGGTAGGATTATAGGAGCGGACAGTGGTAAAATCCCCCACGTCCCAACCTAATAAAACCGCCGAGCGCCAAGCATAATAGGAATGGGGATGACGAGAAATAGTGTAGGTAAAAGCTTGTTTTGCTTCTTGGTTTTTGCCCAGTTTTTGCGCCCATTTTCCCACCCAAAAGGCCGCTTTCGGGGCAATTTGACTATCGGGATTATTAACCGCAATTGGCTGCGCCCACTGCCACGCCTTGGCGTAATCGCCGGATTTAGCGGCTCTTTGGGCCATTAACCAGCGATAATCGGCGGCTTCGTCAGATTTTGGGTATTTATTTAATAAAGTCTGCCATGTTTGACTAGCGGCCTGGGCATTAGTTGAGTCCAGTAATTTGGCTTTCGCTTCCAAAGCTTCCGGAGCGCGATCGGGAAATTGCTTGACAATGCGATCGAGATATGCTATAGCATCGCGGTTAGGAGAAATTTGGGCGAGTCGCAGTAATCCTAACCCGGTTTCTGAGGCCTGGGGATAGGTTTTAATTAATTTTTGGTAAGCGCTGCGAGCTTCTGGCAGTTTTTTGGCAATTTGTAGCCCGCGGGCGTAACGATAGGCTTGTTCGGGGCTAGGAGTGGCTTTAGCATAGGCTTTATAGGCTTTTTCGTACAATCCCGACTGCCAATAACCTGCCCCAATCATTGCCCAATCCGCCGGAGTTAACTGCTCGGCGTAGTCTTTCACCAAACGATTGCGGGCCTGATTGAGGGTAGGATCAAAAGGATTAGCCTTGGCTAACTGTAACCATAAGGGAAATTGATCGGGATTTTCTTGAAGACGTTGGCGAATTAAAGCCAAAGTACGCGGGTGTCGGGGGTATTCCTTAAGCAATTTCTCATGATAACTGGGGTCGTATTTGCCCAAAGAGTAGTAAGCTTCCGCCACTACGGGCGATTGGGGATAGGTTTCCAGTAATTTTTGCCAAATTTCTTGCGCTTTTTCACTATCATTGGTTAATTCGTGGGCGCGTCCCTGTTTGAGGAGAATCTGGGGAGCGAGGACAGGATATTGTTTTTCTAAGCCTTCTAATTGTTTTAAAGCCGGACCCCCTTCATATTTTCTCAATAAATCCATAGCCAAGAGATAGCGGGCGCGACTACGATCTAAAGAGGGCGCATTGGCATCAGCAACATCTCTTAACTTGACATCTCGCTCGGTTTGTGGTAAGGAAGCGCTATCAACTACGGCAGAGGGTTGGTTAGGATCTTGGCTAGGAAGCGAAGCACTATTGCGATCGAGCCAAGCGAGGATTTTCGGGTGAAAGAGAAAGAGACTGGTGAGAGTAAAAAGCGCAACCCCAGAACCTAAGCCAAGAATGAGCGGGGTGTGAGGGGGGAATTTTTTAAACATTACCTTATTAAAGACAGTAACTCAACATACATTATCAGTGATCGTGGTGACAGGTTGTTTGTTTCAACCAGCTTGGGGAACTGGGATGTGGGGTGTGGGGTGTGGGGTGTAGGGTGTGGGGTGTAGGGTGTGGGGTGTGGGGTGTGGGGTGTGGGGTGATGGGGAAATGGGGAAATGGGGAAATAGGGAGAATCAATAAAGGTAGTCTATTGACAACTGCTCACTGATTACCACTGTCCACTGAAAACTCAAATCTGCTCACTGCTCACTGCTCACTGCTCACTGATAACTGATAACTGATAACTGATAACTGATAACTGATGAGGGTGTTCTAGAAAACTTGACAAGGGAACGGATTATAGGGAAACTCAGCTTGTAATCAGTGGGCTTTGCTGACGAGAAAACAAAAGCCAAAAATCTAGATAAAAAGCAGTTTTTTTCGGTAAATCAGGGACTATCTGCTTTTTTACTTTTTCTTTTTTACTTTTTACTTTATTACTTAATCCTATGCGTTGGCAAGCTCGGCAAAAATCTTCGTTTCCCTTGTTTCCCCTATACGGATTTTTGGCATTTATCGTCACTTGTCTGATTATTTGGGCAATTTCTCTCTATCCTCGTTCTAATGCTCTGGTGGGGGGTGATTCTCTCCCCGCACCTTTTAGGGAGTTTCAACCGGAATGCGCGGATTATGTCCTAGAAAATAGTTCTTTTAAGGATATATCGAGAGTTTTTGACTGTAAAACCTATAAAAACCTCTCTGATCGCGTGATTCTCCCCCTATCTCTCCAAAAAAACGATATTAGTCTCGATAATTGGCAAAATAACTCGGCAACAGCGATCGAATTAGCACCCTGGCCGGAAATTCATCCCCGCGCTCAAGAGACAAAAGTACCGATTTTAATGTATCACGACATTTTACCAAAAAAAGAGGTATTTTTTGACGTTACTCCCGCCGAATTAGAGGCACATTTTCAATTTTTGCAGGAAATCGGGGCAACTCCCATCAGTATCGATTGGTTAATTTCCCATCTGCGGACAGGGATCCCCCTTCCCGCTAAACCGGTTTTATTGACTTTTGATGATGGTTATGGGGGACATTACCAGTATGTCTATCCTTTATTGAGAAAATATAACTATCCTGCTGTTTTCTCGATTTATATCAATAAAATGGCTCAAAAAACTGGCAGAACCAGTGTCACTTGGCAACAACTCCGGGAAATGGCCGCCGATCCTCTAGTACAAATTGTCTCCCATAGTGTTAGTCATCCCCGGGATTTAAGATTATTGTCCGATGCAGATTTGGAGCAGGAAGTCAAGCAATCGAAACAAATCTTAGAAAAAGAATTGGGCATTCCGATTAATTATTTCACCTATCCGGAAGGGAAGGCAGATGATCGAGTGAAGGAATTCGTCAAAAAAGCGGGTTATCGGGCAGCTTTATCGATGAATGACCTCGATGAGCATTTTGCGGGACAATCCCCCGATTTACTCACGATTGGACGCTTTGGGCAATCGCGCACGCGAGAAGTTGTACCGCAAGCTTGGGGAGGTGATCCCTTACCCCGTAGGGATGGCGGTTTTAACTTTGCCACCACCATCCAAAAACGGGAAGTGGAATTTTCAACTAATACACTTGTTCTGATTAGTGGCGGGATTCCCAAAACCATCCACGCTGATAGTCGTTATCAAGTGGAGGAAATTATCGCCGGTACAGAAGCGATCGCGGCTGTAGATGGCGGTTTTTTCTCTCTCAAGGAATTGGACTCAAATCAGATGATCGGGCCGGTTTTAAGCGAAAATGGCGGCTTTATACCGGGATATGAGGGAGAAATCGACAAGTTAGAGGGTCGTCCTTTAGTAATCATTACCGAGCGATGGGTGCGTTATCTTCCCTTTGATCCTGCCCGTCATAATACCCTAGAAGGAATTGCAGCGGAGGCTGGAGATGATCTCAAGGTTACGGATGCTTTTGTCGCGGCCGCTTGGTTAGTCAAAGATGGACAACCACAACCGCGGGAATCCTTTGGTACACTTTACGGTTTTGATGCCCTGCGTCACCGGGCTTTTTGGGGGATTAATCAGGCAGGACAGCCAGTTATCGGGGTTTCCAGAGAGCCGATCGATTCGATGGCTTTGGGAGAATTATTAGTACAGGCAGGTTTTCGGGACGCAGTGATGTTAGACTCAGGAGCAAGCACCTCCCTCGCTTATCAAGGTCAATCGCAAGTGCATTATACTCCCCGTCCCGTTCCCCACGTTGTCGCTTTATTTCCCCCCACAGAAACCTATATTGTTCCCATTAGTCATGTGGGGATTCCCTGTGTAATTTTCGCCGATTCCTGTGCTGCGGGGAGTTAGGTTAGCACTAAGCTAAGACGCATTTTAACCGCCTATCCTTAGATTAGCTGAATCTCCCCCACCCTACCCTTGCCCCCCCGACGTCGGGGCGGCAAGGGTAGGGTGTTGAATATACGGGAAAATCAAGGAAAATAAATCATGCACTTTTTCTGTCAAAATTTGTCAGGAGGAAAAAACAACTTTTCTTTTAGAAAGAGTGGATTGTCCAAAAACTTGCTCTTGCCAAATATTAACATCCTTCGACCTGATAGTTTCCAACGCCTCTTTAATCAAATTGACAGTGAAATCGGTAGTTACTAGCACTATTGTTAAAACCATAACCCCCAGTTCGTTTATAGGACATCTTTGCGAAAAAAGCTTATACTTACCAAAGATAGATTCAATGACATCGGAAGTTCCCAGAAATATCTCACCTTCTGGGATAGTAGAAGTTTGTTCTAACAAATAACGCTGTATTTTCTGGTAAATAGGGATAAGATTTTCGGGAAGGGAAGACTGGGGAAAAAGCTTATCCCATTGAGATAAAGATGTTTGAGTTAACCCCTGATGTTTGATTTGAGCTTCAAGACTTCGGGTCATAGCCAAGATGGTAGCCCAGACAGGGAGAGAATCTTGATAGTCTAGGAGCCAGTCCAACTTGTCTTGAAATCTTCTTCTACCTTTATCTGCGACCCGAAGAATGCTTTCTTTCTCTTCTTCGCTTATCGTTTCACCAAAATGCTGATATAAGGCCGAGTTTAATTTTTCTTGACTGCTATAGTTTTTCACGGGTAAAAAAGATAAGCTTTTGATTTTTTCCTGATCCAGAATCAACAACAAATCGACTAAATTGACCCTGTCTATTTCCTGGCGTTTATCAATCAAGCTAAAGTCTTGCTTTTTTTTATATTTTAAGACTTTATCTGCCCAATATATGAGACTATCTAAGTTAAAATAACGAGATTTTGTCCGTTGACAAGGCGGCATAAAAAACAATAATTCGGTTTGTTGTATCTCTTGACGACACTGATGACATTTTTTGACAAATGACTGATATTGTTCATCTTTTTCCAGTTCTGACTTTAAAATCAATGCCATCTGATGAGTTACCTCATAAGTGTGAGCAACTTCTGGATTTTTCTCCTAATATAATTGGATTCCTCTGTATAAATCCCTGCCGTGGTCGGACACTATTTGTCGAGGAGTTCCCATCTTATTTGTTACTTGTTCTAACACTGCCGCTATCAATTCTCCCTTTGTTGATGTCATAATCTCTAGTTATAGTTATTACGCTAGGGAGTAGAACGATGATCAAGGCGATATGTTTCTCTGGGTCGGAGATTATCTATCCCGATAGTGATGGTAAACCGATGGCCGATAATACCAAACAGTTTCGCTGGATTGTGACGATCAAGGAAAATCTCGAATGTTTATTCGCAGACAATGACAATGTGTTTATCGCCGGCGATCTGTTGTGGTATCCGGTCGAGGGGGATAATAAAACCTGTCAAGCGCCGGATGCTATGGTGGTGTTTGGCAGACCCAAGGGCGATCGAGGTTCCTATAAGCAATGGTTAGAAAACCAGATTGCGCCGCAGGTGGTCTTTGAAATTCTCTCTCCAGGCAACACTAAAGCGGAAATGCGCCGAAAATGGCAATTTTATCAGCGTTTTGGCGTAGAAGAATATTATCTCTATGATCCCGATGCTAATTATCTACAGGGTTGGTGGCGAAGGGGTGATCAATTGGAGATGATTCCCGCGATCGATAATTGGCAGAGTCCGCTTCTACAGATTCGTTTTCAACTGGAGAGTCCCCAGTTAGCTATTTTTTATCCCGATGGCTCGCGGTTTTTGACCACCCTAGAAATCAAGCAAAAAGCTGAATTAGCCGAACAACGAGCCAATGCCGCCGAACAGCAAGCCCAACAGGAACGTCAACGGGCCCGGGAAGCTGAGGCAAAATTAGCCTGCTTAGAGGCGCAATTACGGGCCCTGGGGATTAATCTAGAGGAAAGCTAACGAGAGGCGGGAAGGACGGGATTTAACCACTGGAGAATCTCATCTTTGAGACGGGAATTATCCCGGGCAAGTCCCTGTTTTAACCATTGGCCGATCGCATCGAGGGGAGTGAATACTTCTCCGGTTTGCCAACTGACATCTTGACTCAAGGGAGTGAGATGATTGCCCGGGAGAGTTCGCAGGGCAATTAAATCATTAAAGCGTTTTTTTAGCAGGGGATTTAATACCAGAGATTGATCGATCGTGTCGTCTTGAAAACGGATTAAAAGATTGCGACGAATGGCATAATCTTGGAAAATTAACTCGTTTGTTTCTTCGGGGGAAGGGGTAAATTCGAGGTTAAAAGTGGTGTCAATTTGCAAAGGTTCAATAAAGGGAATAGCTCGACGAATGGGATAATTATTAAAGGAAATGAGGATATTTCCCGCCCGTTCCACTTCGTAGAGACTACCGATTAATAAATGTAGTTTACACCCCATACTGTGACCCAATCCGTAGATGGGGAGATAACCTTGGGGCAGACTATGATTCCAGCGCAGACGTTCAATAATATTATCAAAACGGTTTAAAACTGTGCGGGCGATCGATTTATGATCGAGGGTATTAACAAAGGGAGTAGCAACAATAGCGTATCCTGAATTCCCAAGACTTTCTAATAACCAACGATAGGTAATATTCGGGGCCGCCGCCACAAATGCCCCCCCTAAAAAGTGAATGATACCCCGGGGACGACGGGGGAGAAAAACCCAATTACCTGCTATTTCTTGCCAATTCATAATTAGTTAGGGTTTGCTTAAAAAGTCTATTGGTGGGGTTAGGAGTCGGTCGTCGGTCGTCAGTAGCCAGTCGTTTCAGGCTTTGTTATCCTTCTTTTTGTACCAACTTATGTACTGCATCAAGAATAATGCAAGGTTTTTGAATGTCCCAATCCTATTTTCTTGCACTAACATCAGATTTTAACAGGTCAAAAGCCTTATTTTCAAAGGGTTTTACCATTATTCAGCCGACCCTAAATAAATATTTTTCTTTTCTGTCTCCCCTTTTGGATTAGACTGGTAATTGAGAATAATTAGCATTTATTTTAGCAATCGCAATTCCGAGACAGTTCAAAAACCGTTGACTGAGGCTGACATTAGCGCAGTTATCACCCTTTGGCTACTGAAGTAAACTCGATGAGCTATCAAGGAATTATTGTCACTCTTGAATGAAAGACCTTCTTTACCTTTGGAGATAAGAAAAGCATGGACGATAAAATTAGACCTAATGAAGCAGAAAAACCAGAAAAATCGCCAAATAAAGCCCAATTTTCCCCTTGGGGTGGTAAAGAGGCAGTAGCAGAACGTACTAACTCCATGGGTACTGAGCTAACAGCCACCTATCCCCTCGCACAAGTGGAAATGGGAAAAACCGTCTGGTTAGTGGGATTTCAGGGGACAGGAGGGATCAATCGACTCCTAGGTATGGGATTAAACCCCGGCATTCAATTACAGGTAATTAGCTCCCAACCGAGGGGGTCAGTTTTAATTGGCATTCAAGACAATCGTATCGGTATCGGGGCAGAAATGGCCGAAAAAATCCTCGTTAGTGACAGTCAACCGAAAAAACTGGAACCCAAAAAAGACCTACCTGAAGTAAGAACATTTCTGCGGGAGATACCCATAGGAAAAGCGGGTAAAGTTGTCGGTTATGACCGAGCATTGCGCGGATACAAAGGAAAATTGTTATCAATGGGATTAACTCCGGGGACAGAGTTTACCGTCATTCGCGTCGCACCTTTGGGGGATCCCGTCGAGATTCGAGTGCGGGGATTTCATCTCAGTCTGCGAAAACAGGAGGCAGACACTTTAATCGTCGAAGAAATAGACCCAGAAAGCTAAATTTAATCATCTAAGCCTATTCGTCACTCAATATCCTAAATTATGGTTAAACCCATTATCGCCTTAATTGGCAATCCTAACTGTGGCAAAACTACCCTTTTTAATGCTCTCACAGGATCCAATCAACGCACTGGCAACTGGCCGGGAGTAACAGTCGATCGCAAAGAGGGACGATTTCAAGTTAACGGGGAAGATATCACCCTTGTGGATTTACCCGGAGTCTATTCCCTCGATGTAGAAGAAGGGGAGACAGGAATGGATGAATTAGTCGCTAGGGACTATCTGCTGTCAGGAGAAGCGGATTTAGTGATTAATATCGTCGATGCTGCCAATTTAGAGCGCAATCTCTACCTTACTACCCAAATCATGGAGATGCGTTTACCGATGTTGATTGCCCTGAATATGATGGATGTGGCTAAAACTAGGGGTATTGTGGTTAATCCGCAACTCTTAAGCGCTCGCATGGATGCAATTGTCGTGCCGATTAGTGCGGTTAAAGGGGAGGGAATCGGAGAATTAAAGCAAAAAATTGGGGAATTAGTCAGTAATATTAGCCATACTGCTGCTTATGTGGCTTATCCTGCGGTAATTGAGGAAGCTCTTAACGAGATTGTTGCCTACATTAACGACCATAGCAGTAAAAGGATCGTTGAGCCAAGATGGACTGCTTTAAACCTACTGCAATACGAGGATCGCATCGCCCCAGAATTGCGCTCACAGGAACTATTAAGCATTATCGTCAAGCATAGACGACAAATACACCAAGTTTTAGGGGAAGACCTTGATATTTTAATTGCTGATACTCGTTATGGCTTTATTCAACAAGTTACTCAGGGAGCCACTCAACGGACTGGACAAATAAATGATACCATGTCCGACCGCCTTGATCGGATTGTTCTCGATCGCTGGTTAGGAATTCCGATATTTTTGGGCGTAATGTACCTAATGTTCTTGTTTACCATCAATGTTAGTGCTGCCTTTATCGATTTCTTCGATTTAACTGCCCAGACTATCTTTGTCGATGGTTTGTCCCAAGTTTTACAAACAATCCCTACCCCCGGTTGGCTAATTGCTCTGCTCGCTGATGGAGCGGGGGGAGGTGTGCAAACCGTCGCCACTTTTATCCCCGTAATTGGCTTTATGTTCCTCTTTTTGTCAATTTTAGAGGATTCTGGCTATATGGCCCGGGCAGCCTTCGTCATGGACCGATTGATGCGTTTGGTGGGATTGCCGGGTAAATCCTTTGTTCCCATGCTAGTGGGATTTGGTTGCAATGTGCCGGCAATTATGGCCACCAGAACCCTAGAAAATTCTCGCGATCGTTTAATGACGATTATGATGAACCCTTTTATGTCCTGTGGGGCCAGATTACCTGTTTATGCTCTATTTGCGGCGGCTTTTTTCCCCATAGGTGGTCAAAACATCGTTTTTGGTCTTTATATCTTAGGAATTCTCGCCGCTATTTTGACGGGATTGGTGATGAAAAAAACCCTACTCAAGGGAGAAGTCAGTCACTTTATTATGGAATTGCCTCCCTATCATCTACCGCGTCTAAAAGGGGTTTTAATTCGCACTTGGGAACGTCTGCAAGCGTTTTTATGGAAAGCTGGACGAATTATCGTTTTAATGGTGATGATTTTGGGACTACTCAACTCCGTCAGTTTTGATGGTTCTTTTGGTAATCAAGACAGCGAGCGATCGGTTTTAAGTGCCACCAGTAAAGCTGTAACTCCTATTTTCTCACCCATGGGACTAGAGCAGCAAAATTGGCCGGCAACGGTGGGCATTTTTACGGGAGTTTTTGCCAAAGAAGCGATGGTAGGCACATTAAACTCAATTTACAGCCAACTAGCGGGGGAAGATAACCCTAATCAGGGGGTAGCAGCCGAAAAATTCGACTTTTGGGGGCAAATTCAGACAGCTATCGCCACTATTCCCGCCAATTTAGCGCAATTACCCAATCAATTACTTGATCCCTTGGGTTTGAATATTGGTAATCTGCAAGATCAAAAAACGGCTGCCGAAGAGCAAGAGGTAGATTTAGGAATCTTTGGGGCGATGGCGAAAAGATTTGATGGTCAAGCGGGTGCTTTTGCCTATCTTTTGTTTGTTCTGCTCTATTTTCCCTGTGTTTCGGCCACATCGGCCGTATATCGCGAAACTAATGCCGGTTGGACTGTTTTTATTGCCCTCTGGACCACAGGAATGGCCTATATTGTTGCCACTTCCTTCTATCAAATCGCCACTTTTTCTCGACATCCGGGATTTTCTCTCTTTTGGATAGTCTTGATGGGTTTAACCGTAGTCGGGGTTTTATTCACCTTAAAAAATCTCCGTCCCCGAAAAATCAACCGTCCCGCAATTTAAAAGTAGGGTGGGTTAGGCGACAAAAAGCTAGGCAACTAACAAATTATTTAGATTCGCCGTAACCCACCGCAATCAAGTAACTTTTCTCGATTTTTTTCGCTTATAAACCATGATTTTAACCGATATACAGGCTTATCTTGCCAAAAATCAGAAAGCATCTCTGTCTGACTTATCTACACACTTTCGGATGTCAGCGGATGCCTTAAGTCCCATGCTCGATCGCTTGCTAAAAAAAGGGCGAATTCGTCTGATTTCCCTAGAAAAATGCGGAGGATGCAGCCGTTGTTCCCCGGAATCTATGGCTTTTTACGAATGGATTGAGGGCAATTCCACAGGGGCAAACAGATAAAAGTTTAATACTACAGAAGTGATCTAAGTAGGTAGGCGTTAAAAGTTGTCAGATGCCCCCCTTATTAAGGGGGGATTAAAGGGGGGATCCCCCCGCCTATCGGCACCCCCCTTATCAAGGGGGGCAGGGGGGATCGGCACCCCCCTTATCAAGGGGGGCAGGGGGGATCGGCACCCCCCTTATCAAGGGGGGCAGGGGGGATCGAACCTAAAATCCATTTTTAATTTAATTATAACCAGCTACT
>NZ_JAPZQJ010000128.1:0-5113 GCF_027530405.1 Microcystis sp. LE19-41.2A
ATGGGAGTGATCAGGGGGAAAATTCCTGGACTTTTTCCCTGAAAATTAGGTAATTGGCCCCCTCAAAACCGGTAAAACCCCACACCCCACACCCCACACCCCACACCCTGCCCCCAGGAAAAACTTTTTCAGCAGACCCTACTTAAGTGTTAAGTTTCCGATTCCTGAATACTGTCTCCTGATTCCTGAATACTGACTTGAAAGAGGGTGTAGGGTGTGGGGTGTGGGGGAATGGGGAAATGGGGAGACCACTTCGTGCGCGTTGCGGGGGGAAGTGGGGAAGTGGGGGAATTTCAACTAAAACCCTTAAACCCTAACACCCTAACACCCCAAAACCCCCAACACCTTTTTTGACTTTTGACTTTTTACTTTATATTTGTGGTTTACGACTTAGTAATTATTGGTGCCACTCCTGCGGGGATAGAAGCGGCTTTGTTGGCTGTTCACCTCAAAAAAAGGGTGGCCTTAGTGCAACAGCCTTATAGCGGCAATTTAGAGGCATCTGAGGACATTTTTAGCAAGGGCTACAGCCAAATTATCCATCTCTATAAACTGCTGAATCATTGGCAAGAAACGGCCATTTATCCCCAATGGCAACGGTTGCGGCAATGGTTAGAGGAAGTAGATAAAACTATTAATAAACATCATTCTTTAGCGAGATTAGCCACGGAAGGAATAGATGTTATCCCGGGTGGGGGGGAATTTGTTCGGTTGCCCCATTTAGGATTTGTGGTTAATGGTCGGCAATTGTTGGCTAAACACTATCTTATCGCTACTGGTTTTTATCTGCAAGTCCCGAAAATTTTCGGCTTAGATGAGGTTAATTATTTTACCGCTCAAACCCTTTGGCAAGGGCCAAATTTAGACAAGTTGGGACAACATTTAGCGATTATTGGCAACAGCAGCATGGCTGTGAGTTTGGCACAAATTCTCCGACGTTTAGGGAAAGAAATTAGCTTAATTATCGAGGATAATTATCTACTGCCGGATATTGATTGGGAAATCTCCCATTTAGTTACTGCCATTTTAGAAGCGGAAGGAATTAAGATTTTACCCGGCTATTGTCCTAGTCAAGTGAAAGCGATCGAGGGTCAAAAATGGTTACAATTAGACAATCGTGTCATCGAAGTTGATGATCTCATTTTTGCCGGTAATTATCAAGTCAATGAACAGGGATTAAATTTGGCCGGGGTGGGAGTTAAACTAGAGGAGGGATTAATTAGGGTTAATCAGCAATTACAAACCGATAATTCCCGCATTTATGCCCTAAATTTGCTCAGAAATAATTATCCCGATCCTACTTTAAATCACCGGGCTGCTTTTGGGTTAGTCAAGCATCTGCTCACGGGAGAAAAATTTAACTTTAATCCCGAGCAAATTCCCTCATTTATTGCTTTCGATCCTGCTATTGCTTGGGTGGGTTTAACTGGAAAAGCAGCCCAGGAGATCTATGGTGATGAGGTAAAGATGATCAACTATCCAATTAAAAATATGGTCTCACAGCAAATCTGGGGGGAAACCACGGGATTTTGTCAATTAATCTACCGACAAGATGGTAAAATACTGGGAGCGCAAATAGTCGGTAATCAAGCAGCAGAAATGATTAGTATTATCAGTTTAGCTTTACAAGAAAATTTAACCATACAATCCCTCAATAAAAATATTTATACTTGGGGAAGTATGGGAGAGATTATCGGAGAAATGACGCAATTAATCCCCCAGAAAAAATCTTGGTTAACTTGGCTAAAACAATTATTTAGATAATTAGATTGAGAAGGAAGATTAAATTATGAAACCGAAATTTATTGTCTTTGAAGGTATTGATGGATCGGGAACAAGTACCCAAGCAAAACTCTTACAAGAATATTTTTTAAAGCGAGGGGAAAAAGCAGTTTTAAGTCCGGAACCTTCCGAGGGAGTTATCGGTCGTTTGATTCGAGAAATAATGCAAACTAATCTTATTTCTATCAAAGATCAAAATCAATTTGACCGACAAATGGCCTATTTATTTGCAGCTGATCGCCATGATCACTTATATAATGATCACGATGGCGTTTTTAAACTTATTCACCAAGAACAAACCCACGTTATCACTACTCGTTATTATTTTTCTTCCCTGGCCTACAATTGCAATAATCCCGAAGAATTTGCTTTTGTGCGGCAGTTAAATCAACATTTTCCCAATCCAGATATAGTTATTTATATCGATGTTCTTCCCGATATTTCTCTAGCAAGAATTAAAAACAGAGCCATCACAGAAGTGTACGAAAAACAAGAAAAATTAATGAAAGTTCGTCAAATGTTTATCCAGATATTTAAAGAATATAAAGATAATTGTTTACAACTGGATGGTAGTGATACAATAGAAAACCTTCACCGAAATATTATTAATTATCTTGAACGATTAATTTAAATCCATGCTTAGTACAGAAACCACCCCTAAATTCACCTACCAACCCCACTATAAACCCAATCAATTAATCTGCGGTCACGGCCAAACAGCAATTATCACGGGATGGACAGTAAAACAGTCCCTTGCTAAACATTTAAATCCCGACCAATACGCGGTGATTGGTAATCTTTATAGTCCCACCAGAGGAATTAGTCCCCTGCTGAGAAACTTAATAGCAAATCCCCACGTTAGATACTTAGTTATTCTCAACGCAACTAAGGAAGATAAGAACTCCGGTAGCTGTCAATGTTTGCTAGATTTTTTTAGTCAAGGATTCCAGTTAGGAAAAAGTGACACAGGTAAAGAATGTTGGCTAATTAATTCTTCTACCACTGGATATATTGACAAAGAAATTGACCGAGAAATTCTCGAAAAATTGCGTCAATCAATTCAATATCAACCAGTTAAATCCATCCCAGAAGCGATTGAAACTGTCAAAAATTATGCAAAACAATCCCCCTTACCAACTTGGGGAAAACCATTAACCTTTCCTATCTCAGAAAATCTTCCTTCTTTGCTACCCGGGACAAGATACGGTCATCGCATTGAAGGAAAAACTATTGCCGAAACCTGGGTAAAAATTCTCCAAAAGATTAAAACCACCGGCACAATTAGACCGACAGGATATGATGGTAAATGGCAAGAATTAATTGACCTAATGGCCGTTGTCACTGATGAACCCCCAGACTTTTATTTTCCTGAACCTAATTATTTGCCTATAGATAGAGCTTTTCTCACCGAATATATCGGGCAAATTCTCGATGATTCCCCTATACACCAAGGAGTTAAATACACCTACGGTCAAAGATTGCGCTCTTGGTTTGGCCGAGACCAAATTGCACAGGTTATTAATAAATTAATCTCAGAAATTGACGCAGCCAGTGCAGTTATGTCCCTCTGGGATGTGAAAGACCACGAAAAGGGAGGTAGTCCCTGTTTAAATCATATTTGGGTGCGAGTGGTGGAAAATGAATTATCTCTCACCGCAATATTTAGAAGTAATGATATGTTTGCCGCTTGGCCAGCAAATGCCATGGGATTGCGCGCTTTACAGCAACATATTTGCCAAGAAATCAATCAACGCTCCCAGTATAATTTAACCTTGGGTCCATTGATTACTATTAGCCAATCGGCCCATATATACGATGATACTTGGGAGAATGTCGAACGATTAATCGCCACCCAGTACGATAAAATTGTCAATCAGCGCGATTTTTTTGACCCTAGCGGTAACTTTTTGATTTCTGTGGAAAAAGAACAAATTCTCGTCCAACAAACTACCCCCGGCAGCGGGGAAGTTGTCGCTTGTTATCAAGGCAAAAATCCCCTCAAATTAATCCGCGAGCTTGCCGCTACCAATCCCGCAATTATTCCCGAACATATCGGTTATCTGGGAATCGAGTTACAAAAGGCATACAATTGTCTCAAAAATAATCAGCTTTATATTCAAGACCAGTAGATAGGTGGGAAGTTTCAGTGAACAGTGAACAATAAACAGTAAACAGTGAAAAGACAGTAGGAAACTTCTATTTAATACTACTCACTTAAAACTCAAATCTGATAACTGATAACTGATAACTGATAACTGATAACTGATAACTGATAACTGATAACTGATAACTGATTACTGATCCTTGTTTGCTGAACCAGCGCCGCGATATTTGAGAGATGAGGAGCGAATTGGGTTGGCCACCGTCGGATTATTGGTGATTTTAACCTCCGCACCGCGATATTTACCTCCTCGCTCCTTGACAGGAGCCTCGGTGACTGTTGGCTCGATATAGGTGGCGCCACGATACTTTTTCTCGCCGGCGGTTTCTGGAGTGGGGACGGGGAGATTCTTCTGCTCTTCTCGTCCTTGCCATAAAAAGGTGACGACAATCACAACTGTCAAGAGAATTAATAGCTGAATCTGCCAAGGAGCTAAAACCAGACTCAACACTAAACTAATTACCGTGGCGGCACTGGCCAGATAAGCGATCTCATCGCTGGACTGCTGCCAGAAATAGGCAGCCAAGGCAGCGGTGAACAGTGGTAACAAAAACAAATAGGACATTCTGGGTACACCTTGTCATGCTAGTGAACCAATCTCTCTATTATTACCCCCCTAGCTTCGATCGGCGAAAAATATTAACTTAGCTTATGTTACATATAAGTTTTATTTTGTCAATTCTTCTTTACAATTCGTAAAAATATTGTTACATTTATTTACATGAGCTAAAAGTTAAAGCAAAACAGCCAAGACACCAAGCCAGTTCAGATTGTCTCGGGGAGTATCAGACAAAATATGATTCCCTTAGTCCGAGACAACGGTGAAAAACTGGGCTGACTAGCTTAAAAAAGTTTTCGGGGTTTGGGTTTGCCCCATTGACAGATTTGCTTGAGTTCTCCTACATAACTTAGCGCTACCTCGGCTGGACACCGAGGTTTTTTATTTGGTTACAGCGTTTTCGACTAGGTAGGTGGGTATTAAAAACTTTCAGATCCCCCCCTTATTAAGGGGGGATTAAGGGGGGATCGGCACCCCCCTTATCAAGCTATCCATTAGTCGGATCTTTCTTAACAAAAAGAGAAGAAACTTAAAAAAAGGGGAAACGATTGATAGGTATAGTTTTGAAAGAAGGAATTAAGGTGGAGGTAAGCAAAAAAATGGAGAAATGG
>NZ_JAPZQJ010000550.1:0-3439 GCF_027530405.1 Microcystis sp. LE19-41.2A
AATGGAAATTTTTTCTTTCTTCCAGACATCGATAATTTTTTGGCGAAAATCTACGGAATAGGGTCTCATAGGAAGCTGGTAAGTTCTATTATTTGTCTATTTGCTTTCCATTGTACCTCATAGCTCCAAGAATTGCTATAACTCAGTCAAGGTTAAACGATTTTGCTGAAACTTTTCGATCGATAAAAAAACCTGAGTAATTAAAGCCATATTAACGGCAATGCTGGTGATGGGACGACTAAAGTGTGAGGAATATTCATTTTCACTCTTTACAGTTAGTTTAATGGCTTCATATTCACAATATACCCGGACTTCTACCCCGAATTTTTCCGCTAATTGTTGAATGGTTTGATGCACTCGTTCGGTGGTGGTACTGTGCTGCAATAAGATGCGGCCAGTTAAAAACATCAGGTGAAAATAATCAGGAAAAGACGGAGATTTAGGGGATAAATAGGATTTTGAGGTGAAAGGATCGCACTCCACTTTGGTTTTTCTCCTTTTTTAATCGGCCAATCAGAAATTAGATTTGTTAAAAAACTACACCTATAAGATCTTACCGCAGCCACATCTAAAAGAGGTGGTTCTCTCCACATCATGGGGAAGAATGTATAGCAGAATACAAATTGAATTTTGGATTTTGGATTATCTGTTGGGTTCCAGTTTTAGGATAAACTAGGAGAAATTTCTCAGCCAGAAGGATTTTCGGGAACGGAAAATCTGAATAAACTTATCGCTGACGGTATGATCTTTTGTGTCGGCAGCGTATTGAATTAAGGTTTCTCGCAAGGCTTCACCTTCTCGGTCTGGCATCAGTCTGGCTAGGAGAAAATAAACGCCACGAAATCTTGGATCTTTGATGTTTTCCCTTAATCGATTATCTTCCGTTTCACCAAGGAATGTCTGTACGATAAAAAAGTCTTGAATTTTTTCGTGGCGAAAATACCATTCTGTTTTAGATTTGCCTTCAAGAGATGTAACCAGGCGACTGACAACCATTTTATGGCGTTCCATGCACTGTAATTCTTCTTGCCACTCTTCAGGCGGAATTTCTGCTTTGTCATTCAGTCGCATTTGATAGACGGTTTCAGCAAATGTTCTGAGGGGAAAGGTTTTCGCTGGATAAAGTCGCTTATAATCGGCTTCCATAATATCAAATTGCTGTTGTTGCAAGTTCAACAAGTTGGGAATTTCTTCCTGCGATAACATGAGAGCCACAATGGTTAGCTCCATTGGGTTAGAAAGCATACGGCGAGTCGCAATTTGTTCTTCAGGAACTGCTGAATTGAGTACAGTAGCGAGATAATTTTTACACGCTTGTTCGTAATCCGAACCTTTAACCTTGGCATCTTCTGGTAAAATAGGAGTACGGGAGATTAAAAATTGCTCAATTTGTTCGTCTTTTAAAGGTTGCAACGTGTAAGTTTTAGCTGTAGAAGGGGGAGTCCATTCTAACGGCTGAGTCGCCATAATAATATTGCCCTTGAAGTAACTTTCCACAAAGCCAGTAATCTTGGCTCTAGTATCTGGCGTGACTTCATTTAATCCATCAATACAGATATCAATTGCACCGCTATAAATGAGATTTTTGAGGAAATTAGAATCTTCTTTAACATAGCCGTGTAGTTTTGCCTGAATTGCCCTCAATACACCTGCATCGCATTTTTTGGCAGGCAAGTAAACCGCAATGCGTTGAGCTTTTTGGACTAAATGGCGCAAAAACATAGATTTGCCGAGTCCAGATTCGCCTTCGAGGATAATTTGCCCTCGGATTTCAGGAATGGCTTCTTGCAGCGATTGAGTTTTTGTTGTCGCTTGAAGTTTTACATCGGAATCTGAAAAGTATGTTTGGGGATTAAAGGTACCTAAATGGGCATCTGAAAGTAACGATTCTTGGAAAGGAGCAAATAATTTAGAGCGTAGATAGGGAATCCATGTCAAGAGGAAATCGACATACCACAGCCCTATAATTTTCCTGACTTTTGGATTCCAGAAAAAGAACGCTTGAATTTGACGAAATTTGGGATAAATAAAGATTAAGAGAATCCAAAACATAATGTGAATTGGCAAGCCATACATAACTAAGTTTAACCAAAACTTATACGGTATTTCTAGCCGGAGTTCTTGTTGCTGAAGAAGTTCAGCAGTACTTTTAATATCTTGTTGAGTTTTCCAGCTAATGTAGGGATATTCATTCTCTAAATACTTTGAAGTATCTTGAAATACGATAACATAGTCTTTTAACCTGTCTGAGGGTAGGGCTTTTTTATTTTTCTCAAGCTTTGCTCCAATCTCAACCAGAGAATCAGCAGCATCACTGATAATCCAACTATCAGACTTCTTGTCTTTAATAGCAGATTTTAAAGTAATGACGACTCTTTGTGATTTTTCTTGAACCCAAAATTCTTCTGACTCGCTGTTACCGACTGCAATAGCAGCATTGTAACGAATCGAGTAATCGATATCTTGGTCATCGATAATTTTAACTAGATAATTAGTGGTTTTTTGCGTTCCTAAGCCAATCTTACTCAGAGCAGATATCGCACTGTTGCGAATACTCAGATCGGTGTCATTGTCTTTGATAATCTTATTGAGGGCATCTAAAGCTTCTTCCGATCCTAACCCAATTTGACCTAAAGCATAGGCAGCACGGCTACGAATATCATTAACTTGTTTTTTATCTTCCAGAATAGTAATTAGATTTTTAGTGGCATTAGCTGATCCCGATCCTATTTTTTCTATAACAGAGATAGCATTACCGCGAGTTGCTGGTTCAATCGTCTTATCCTTAGCAAAAGTAGTTAGGGAGTTGATGGCTTCAGTTGATCCCGCCCCAATCTCTCCCAGTGCATATATAGCATTGCTGAGAACAACAGGATCATTATATTTATATTTCTGAATAACAGCAATGAGAGCTTTAATTGCTTCTGTAGAACCTAATCCCACCTTACCTAGAGCATAGGTAGCACGGCTACGAATATAAGGATGATGAGCTTGATCTTTGATAATGATATTAAGAACCTTGATGGCTTTTGAATCGCATTTGACTACAGCCTCGAATGCAGCGTTTCTTACTGACTCTTTACTATCATTGAATTTCCCTATATTCACTCTAATCTCGCCTTCCGCACATCCTTGTTGCGCCCCAGCAGGACTTGTCATTAGCAATGGCAAACCACAGCTAAACAGAAACAGCTTCAGCACAAAGCCAATTGCCATTCTAGTGGTTCTTTTCATAGAGTTTTTCCTGCCACTCTTGGATTAAGTATATCTGCTCCTTCATTATAATTGAAGAAAGCTATATATAGCAATTCTTGGAGCTATGAGGTACAATGGAAAGCAAATAGACAAATAATAGAACTTACCAGCTTCCTATGAGACCCTATTCCGTAGATTTTCGCCAAAAAATTATCGATGTCTGGAAGAAAGAAAAAATTTCCAT
>NZ_JAPZQJ010000437.1:0-8108 GCF_027530405.1 Microcystis sp. LE19-41.2A
ATCGGGGGGAAAATTCCTGGACTTTTTCCCTGAAAATTAGGTAATTGGCCACCTCAAAACTGGTAAAACCCCACACCCCACACCCCACACCCCACACCCCACACCCTGCCACCACCGAAAAACTTTTTCAGCAGACCCTAAATACACTGCGCGAAGTAGTTAACGCCTTAGGTGGAACTGTCGAAATTATTGTCAAAATTCCCAACAAAGAACCTATAATTATTGGTGACTATTCAGAAACGAAGTGTAATTAACCACAGAGACACAGAGGACAGGGAGATTATTTGCCAATGTTATAATTTGTACTCAATAATAAAGGTGTTCGCTTTTGGAACACAATATTTAAGATGGAATTAACGGGAAGACTCCATGAACGCTATAAAGCAAAAATCTTAAATTGATAAAAGTCTAATCCTAAAAATACGATCTGTCACTGACACAATTGCTCCCGTCTTTAATGCTTTTGTACAATCTCGTAAAACTATAGTTAAACGCTGATTAATTAGATTGTAGTTTTCATTGCCTAAACGGAATAGGATGACACTTGATCAATTATCACCACTAATAGCGAGAAGTTGAGAAAAATCTAGATCGACAGTTAAAATTATCCGCTTTTCTCTTTTTGCTTTGGCAAGAATTTACTGATCAGATAAAGTTTGTAAGCCTTCATCTCGAAGATGAACGACATCATAACCTTGTTCTCTTAACCATGAGACTGTACGCAGAGAAATCCCCATATCGGCTAGAAACTCTATCTCCATTGCTCGATTAATTCAAAATAATGAACTTGTTCTCTGGCTAACCAAGAAGCATATAATAAACATTGGTGAATATCTTCTCTTTCTAGGTCAGGGTATTCCTCTAATATTTCCTCTATCGGCTTTTCGTTAGCAAGTAGATTAAGAATTAAAGAAACAGGAATACGCATTCCTCGAATACAGGCTTGACCTGCCATAATTTTGGAGTTAAAAGTAATTCGGTCTAATTGTTTTAAGGTCATATAGTTTCCAGAAATATGAAGATGATACCTGTGGTAATTTTATTATAGCTAATTCTATAGTTGCGAGTGGAAGTGGGAAATTACTCCTTCAGTGAGGGTGCAAAGCTTGTCTCCAACCCCATAGGGAAGATTAGGGAATGGTGAGGTTTTAAGTTGTAGTAGTATAACAAGTAGACGAGAAAACGGGTTTTTTGAAAAAACCCGTTTTCTGAAATCGTAAAACTGACAGCCATGATTTTATCTAATCCAGACATATCAGCCACACCGCTCGATGTATTTATTTCTTACTCTCACCGGGATGAGAAACTGCGGGAAACTTTGGGACTTCACCTCGCGTCATTACAAAGACAGGGAGTGATTAAATCATGGCATGATCGCAAAATTAGCGCTGGAACAGAGTGGAAACAAGCCATTGATGAAAATCTCAATTCAGCCGAGATTATTCTGTTGTTGATTAGTGAAAACTTTATCGCTTCTGACTACTGTTATGATCTTGAAATGCAACGGGCGATCGCACGGCATGATGCGGGGGAGGCGCGGGTGATTCCGATTATTTTGAAGCCGGTGGATTGGAGTGGTGCGCCTTTTGGTAAGTTGCAAGCTTTGCCAAAAAATGCCAAGCCTGTGACGACTTGGAGTAATCGGGGTGAGGCGTTTTTAAATATTGCTAAGGGGATTCGCCACGCGGCAATGGAAATGGCGACAGTGTTAACTGACAAACAGCCCACTGTCTTGCCAGAGCCGCAACAATCCGCCAAAGCCACTGAGATGCCGACGCAATCGGAACCCCTCAAGCCAACAGTTACTCCAGACAAGATACAACAGGAAATTAGCTTGGAATCTCCAGAAGGACAAGTTAGCATTGACTCTCGCTTTTATATTACTTCCCCTTACGAAGAACGGTGCTATGAGGAAATTCAAAAGCCTGGCTCCCTGATTCGGATTAAATCGCCCCACAATATGGGCAAATCGTCCCTGATGGCGAAGGTACTTGCCCAAGCATCTCAACTAGGCTATCGTGCGGTAACGATCGATCTGGAACAGACCAATCAAAAGTTCTTTGACGATCTCGACAAGTTCATGCAGTGGTTTTGTGCGTCGGTGGGTAAACCACTAGGAGTAAGGGTCAAGATTGAAGAGTATTGGGATGATATTTTTGGAGCGAACGATAACAGTACGGATTATTTTGAGAAGTATTTATTAGAGGGGAACGATCGCCCGTTAGTGTTGGCGATCGATAACTTTGATCGCATCTTTAAATACGCAGATATCGAGACGGATTTATGCGGATTATTGCGCGGCTGGCATGAAAGTTCCAAGATTAAAAAACTGTGGCAGAAATTGCGGCTGATCATCGTCCATTCTCAAGAGTCCTATGCCCAACGGGATATCAATCAATCGCCTTTTAATGTGGGGTTGCCCATCGAATTGGGAGAGTTTACGCCTGAACAGGTACAGGAGTTGGTAGCACGGCACGGATTAACTTGGACAGAGGGGGAACTCGAACAATTTATGGGGTTAATTGGAGGGCATCCCTACATGGTGCGCTCGGCACTCTATCACATTGCAGCGGGGGATCTTTCTTTGGCGGAATTTTTGCGGACGGCTCCCACAGAAGCGGGAATTTACAGCGATTATCTGCGGGGACATTTGAAGACTTTGGAAGATTATCCTGAACTGGGGGCAGCCATGAAATTGGTTATTACTTCTGAAGCGCCGGTACGTTTGCGGTCTGAGGAGTCGTTTAAACTGGACAGTATGGGATTAGTGGTGCGGGTTGATAATAATGTGAAACCTCGCTGCGATCTTTATCGTCAGTATTTTTGCGATCGCTTGGGAGGAAATTAAATAAAAACACTTTATTGTAAACTAGATTTGGCGATTAGAGATGTGATTTATAATTCATTTTTTGAAGAGCCAATCGGACAAATTTTAATCGAAGATGAAAATCTCAAGTTTATTGTTTTTGATGCTGAAAAGGAGGTCATTTCGCAATGGAAAAATTAGATCAGTATCGTCATATTATTAAATCGGTTTTGATTCCTTATACTGAAATCCCTTATTCTCACGGCGAATTGATTTGTAAGCCGATTTTTGATGAAGTTCGAGATAGCTATCTTTTGATGACGCTCGGATGGGATCGCAAAACTCGCGTGCATGGCTGTTTAATTCATTTGGATATTATCAACGAGAAAATCTGGGTACAACGAGATGAAACCGAAGACGGAGTAACCCATGAGCTAGTGGCAGCGAGTGTTCCCCAGCAGGATATTGTCCTCGCTTTTCATCCGGCGGATGTACGCGGTTACACGGGCTACGCGATCGCCTAACCTCTTAGAAAACGGGTTTCTTAAAGAAATCCGTTTTCTGGGACATATTTTTAGCAATTTGGTATCAGATGACAAACCCAACTTCCTCGACTCCTTTTAGCTATCAAGTAGGCGGGAGCTTACCTGCCGAATATCGTGGGTATGTAGAGCGACAGGCCGATCGCGAATTGTACGATCGCCTGAAATCAGGAGAATATTGTTTTGTCTTTAACTCGCGGCAGATGGGCAAGTCTAGTTTGCGGTTGCGGGTGATGCAGAAGTTAGCGGCAGAGGGGGTGGCTTGTGCGGTCATTGACCCGCAAACCCGGGGAACCAGTTTGAGCGAGGATCAGTGGTATGCCGGAACCATAAAACGCTTGATCGATGATTTGCATTTACAAGAGAAAATCGATTTTTCGAGTTGGTGGAAGGATCTGGCGGCTCAGTCGATTTCGGCGGTCGAACGCTTTACTTATTTTATCGATCGCGTATTGCTGGCAGAACTCTCGCAAGATGTCGTCATTTTTGTCGAAGAAATTGATAACCTGCTCAGTCTCAAGTTTGATACCGATGGTTTTTTCATTCTGATTCGCTCTTTCTTTGAGCGGCGGGCGGAAGATCTGCGTTATCGGCGGCTGACTTTTGCGTTTTTAGGGGTGGCAACACCTTCCGATCTGATTGTCAGTAAGCGTAGTTCGGCGTTTAATATCGGTCGGGCGGTGGAGATGAGTGGCTTTCAACTCCAGGAAGCTCAACCTTTGATGCAGGGTTTGGTGGGCAAGGTGGACGATCCGCAGGCGGTGCTGCAAGCGGTGTTGTATTGGACGGGGGGACAGCCGTTTTTGACGCAGCGGGTCTTGAATTTGGTAGTGCAGGAGGCAGATTTGCGCCTATCGCCCCCAGATTTGGTGGCGCAGGTGGTGACGAGCCAGCTTATCGATAATTGGGAGGCGCAGGACGTGCCGCCGCATTTGAAAACGATTCGAGACAGGATTTTACGCAGTGACGAACGGCTGCGGGGGCGACTGCTAGGGATTTATCAGCAAGTTTTGGATGCTGAACCCCCCCCTCTCTCATCCAGAAAGGAAGGGGGGATCATTGCCGATGAGAGCTATGAGCAAATACAACTGCGGCTGACGGGTTTGGTGGTGAAGCGAGAGGGCAGGTTGAAAGTCTATAACCCCATCTACGCGCAGGTGTTTAATGGGCAGTGGGTGGCTCGCGCTTTGGCGGATTTGCGTCCGGGGTTTTATGGGGAGGCGTTTAAGGCTTGGCAGGAGGCACAAGAGGAGCAGAAAGAGTCGTTTTTGTTGCGGGGACAGGCGTTAAGAGATGCGGAGACTTGGGCAAAAGGAAAGCGTTTGAGTAAAGAAGATGAACGCTTTTTAGATGATAGCCAGGATGTCGAAAAACGGGATATGGAAAGGCGATTGGCGGCGGAAACGGAAGCGAATCAGATTTTGACGGCGGCGAGGGAACAGGCGGAAACAGAATTAGAAACAGCGAACCAAGCATTATTAGAAACAAGGGAGGAATCCGATAGAATCATCAAAAAAGCCAATCGACGGAATAAGCTTAGTTTGTTGGGGGCATTGGGAGCTATTGTCATTGCTGCTATTGCCGTTCCTATTTCGATAAAGGCAACGACTAATTTCAGGGTTGCCCAAACCAATATCACAAAACTGAACGGCGACAAACTGAGATTATTAGCAGACCAAAGGAAGTTACAGCAAGACAAAATTATTTTAGATAGCAATTTGCGCCAGACGAGGGGAAAGGAAAAATTAGCCCAGAAAAATCTCTCAGTAGCGCGAGGAAAGCTAAAGGATGCCGATCGCAAGTTCCAGCAGGCACAAAACCAAGCGCGATCGGCCCAGCAGCAATACCTACAAGCACAGGAACGGGTACTGGTAGCCTCGGCGCAGTTGGCTCAAGTCAACCGAGATAGGGCAGCCACAGAACGGGATAAGGTGGCAGCAGAGCAGCAGTTCCGACTTGCCGCAGCCCAGCAGCAAAAGGCAGAAAGGGCGGCGCGACAGGCAGAGATAGCGTTGCAACAGGCGCAGGAAACACGGGATACGATCCTTGCGGTCAATCGGTTAGAGCGGTCGGGTGAGGTTGCCTTAAATAACTTTCAATTTGGACAGATCCCAGCATTGGTAGAGGCGATCCAAGTTGGAGAAGCGGCGAAGGCATTGGCACAGAAAAAGGGACGGGCGGGGTTTGCGGCAAATCCCCTTTACGCGCTGCAAACGATGCTAGATACCGTAGAAAATCGTGCAGGGCAACCTTGGCAGCACCAAACCCTCTTGGCTCATCAAAACACTGTCATAACAGCCGCCTTTAGCCCGGACGGCAAGCGCATCGTCACCGCCTCAGAAGACAACACAGCGAGGGTGTGGGATGCCGAGACGGGAAGAGAAATCGCCTCCCTCAACGGCCATCAAAAAGCTGTCATAACAGCCGCCTTTAGCCCGGACGGCAAGCGCATCGTCACCGCCTCCTCTGACGGGACGGTGAGGGTTTGGCCTGTGGAAAATCTCGATCGCCTGTTGGTTCGAGGTTGCCACTGGCTCCGAAACTATTTAATCGTCAATCCTCAAGCGTTAGCTAAACTAGCAACCTGCCAAACCCCCGACCTCACCCAAGCCAGCGCCCCCTACCTCGTCGAATACAGCGAAGCCTTAGCTAGGGAAGGCAAAATCAATGAGGCAATTGAAGGCTTTAAAATCGCCCAAAAGTGGAATCCTAGCCTCCGTTTTGATCCCGTCGCCCGCGCCAACCAACTCGCCAACGACGCTAAAACCGACATTCCGCCTATGATTGAGTCTACTCAGTAGTCAAAAGTCAAAACTATAATCTGAGAGAGAAGGAGAAAGGAGAAAAAATGAACCCAAAAATTGACCAGACTCAAGCTGGTAGTAACTTTGACAAAATTTGCGATCGCGTCATTTCTACTCGTCAACCAATAGAAATTACACGGGAAGGTGGTGAAAGCATTTCCTTGATTCTTACAGCAGAACTCAATAGCTTGATAGAAACTGCTTATTTATTCAGTTCTCATGAAAATGCAGTACGCCTCCTAGATGCACTACAACGTGCCAAAGCCAGAACGAATCAGCCTCAAACTTTAGAAAACTTATGCCAGGAGTTAGGTATTGACAAAGAAGAAAAAGTCTCAGCCTAAGCCAGAACGCGAACTCGTTTTTGATATAAGGTTTCTAGAAGACCTCAGATATTGGGTAGAAACTGAGAGAAAAATTGCCCTTCGTCTGTTATCTTTAGTTGAAGAAATTCGACGCAATCCTTTTGAAGGAACGGGCAAACCTGAACCCTTAAAATATCAAGATGCCAATGTTTGGTCTCGCCGCCTTACCCAATCTGATCGTATTGTTTATCTGGTTAGTCACGATCGGATAGAATTTTTGCAAGGTCGTTATCATTATAGCGATCGCTAAGTACCTAGACAAGCTAAAACGCCAACCCCATGCTCAAAATAGAAATCACCGATACCTCCATCACCCTCATCCAACTCCTCCATGAAGTTGAAAAAGGACAAGACATCATTATTTTCCGAGAAGGTCAACTCATTGCCCAACTCTCGCCCCCGCTAAATTCCCGCCACCCTCTAAGTTCCCACCAGGCTTTGCGATCCCAACATCAACCCTCCGCGATCCAAAGCCTTGACATCCTGCAACAATTACGCCAAGAAGCACACTATTGATTTACCTAGACACCAGCTTTTTAGCTCCATTTTATTATGAAGGAACTCACACTCATCTCTCATCACTCCGGCTCCCTCAAACCTCTAATCGAAGGCGCAATCGCTGAAGCCCTACGTTCCACTGAAGCGGGTATCCAGCGTACCGAACAACGACTGCGAGAATTTGAGGACAAATATCAACTGTCCACAGCAGAATTTCTGCATCGCTACGAAAACGACGAATTTCAGGAAACCCTGGAACTTGACGAATGGATTGGCGAATTGCGAATGCTACAATGCCTACAGGAAAAAGCAGAAAGACTCAGAGGAATTGAATTTGTTAATTGAAGATTATTTTCAACAGATTCAAACAATTATCGCAACCTGTTCAGTAGTAAAATTTTTTACGCTAGATTGTGAAAAACGTGATAGTTATGAAGGATTTATTCGAGCCGAAATTAAATTCATTGATAATTCAGTTCTGCATATTCGAGAGTTTGTCAATATCGAAACAATTATTAATCGTAATATGTACGCTTATCAGTATATGAATACCATGAATACCTTAATTTTCCGTTATGATAATACTCCACATCATAAAAAGCTGAACCTCCCAACCTATCCCCATCACAAACATGACAGCAGTGAAGAAAATGTAATCTCGTCCGCTGCTCCAACACTCTTAGAAGTTCTTCAGGAAATTACCGCCAGAATCAGGAGTTTTCTATGAATGAACTAAAAGGAATCAGTATCAATAAACTGATTGAATATCTTTCCACCAACACTTTAGCCGAATTTAATGCCTATACTAGATTTAAGGAAATGGCAGCTAATGGCAACCCAGAAGAAGGATTGAAAATCTTGGCTAAATTTGATAAGTAGGTAGGCGTTAAAAGTTGTCAGATGCCCCCCTTATTAAGGGGGGATTAAAGGGGGGACTAAGGGGGGATCGGCACCCCCCTTATTAAGCTATCCATTAGTCACATCTTTCTTAACATAAAATTTGACAAAAAGAGAAAAGTGTGCCAGATGGCTCAAGGGGGTTCTATGGGGGAACTAATTTGATGAGATAGTTTCCAAGTCTCGCTGATATCAT
>NZ_JAPZQJ010000336.1:0-4474 GCF_027530405.1 Microcystis sp. LE19-41.2A
CTTAAAACCTGTCAGCTTTTTTGCCGCATCTTTCAAGCTTGATTTGATTTTTTCAGTCAGTTCAGTTACCATAGTTGAGAGTGGGAGTAACAAGTTGCTTCTCTAGTCTAGATGGTAATTTATTAATACGCAAGTCCCTAAGGTGACAGTTGAGGGTGCGGAATGTGGGTCTTAAATAAACTCTCTGTCGATGATCGCACTCAAGCGGCAGTGCTGGCCCTGCGGTCGGGATTAGTAGCTTAAAAAAAACCGGCACCCTAACCATATAGGATGCCGGTTCGGTCAAAACTAGAAACTAGACCTGGGCTGCCACTTTTGATTCGGCTGCCATTAGTTTTTCGTAGGTTTCACGCATTTTGAGACCGACCAATACTTGGAATAAACCCGTACCATTGGTAGAACCGGGATAATCCTTGTGTTTGAGCAGTAATTCCGTCATTTCACCGTAGTATTTAGTGCCGGTTTTGCTCAAATGGCTTTCGATGTAGATCATTTCTTCCAGGTTATCGAATTGACCATCTAGTTCCAGAATCGACACTTCATTTCCCAAAAATCCATCTGGACCATAGTAGAGTTTAATACCGGGATAAGTGCAGGTCAATTTACGACCACAGGGCCGCCAATCGATGGTGGAACCTTCATCAAACAGATAAGCGGGTTCAAAGTTTTCTACCCCTTCTTTCTGGATTAAACGGACCCGCAGTAATTTACTTTCGTGATCTTCAAGTAATTTGGTGGGCAGCACTTGAATCACCACGTCAGCGTACTGTCTTTGGGGGTCGATATAGGCACTGAAATCGGGTTTTCTAGAATTAATGGCCGCCATCACATCATCATAGGTGTGACCGCGCTCGGCCATATCCCGTTGAATTTTCCAGTTAACTTTGACTTCATCGCTAATATCGAGATAAACGCTGAAATCTAATAGGGCCCGGACTCGTTCATCATATAAGGGGTGTAGTCCCTCGATCACGATTACCTTATTCGGTTCGATGATTTCGGGGGGATCGATCATCCCCGTTTCATGATTATAAATAGGTTTATTAATGGCTTGACCTCCCTTGAGAGCTTTAATCTGCTCATACATCAGGTCAAAGTTATTCGCTTTCGGATTGAGTGCGGTGACACCCACCTCTTTTCTCTGTTTGCGATCGAGGCAATGATAGTCATCTAAACAGATCACTGTCATAAACTCAGCCCCGAATAAATCCGTCAAACGACGTAAAAAAGTAGATTTCCCACAGCCGGAGTCCCCAGCTACACCGATTAGAACCACGCGCTCTGGCTTATTGGCCATAGTTTCCCTCTAAATACACAACTAATTGTTAACCCATAGTAGTAATTAAACCAGACTCTGGATCCAGCAGCACCCCGCCGCCACAAATTTCTGCTGCTGACAGGTTCGGCAAGAGTCTCACGCTAGAATGAGTAGGTATTTGATACTAGATTCTCTGTTCAGATCATACCGGAATCAGTGACCAAAATCAGTTATCAGTTATCAGTTATCAGTTATCAGTAAACAGTGATCAGTGAAAGGACAGCACTGTTAACGCTCTTGGAGGGAGTCTGGCAAAAGTCTTACAGTCTCTAAACCCTAGCTCCCTTATGGGGTAAGCCTTCAAGCTATCGCTAACTAACAGAAACCCGAAATTTGAGTTTTTATTAGAAAAAAAGTTAGCGATCACTTGTCAACCAAGGGTTTCAGAATCTGGATTCCGTCGGGGATTTCCGAAAGTTCCAGAAGAGCGTTAAGTAGTCGTGCAAAATTAATTTCCTAGTGAAGATAGGCAAGGGGCAAGAGGCAAGAGGTGGTTAGATATGTGTAATTAATTTTGCTTAGGTACTTAATGCTATTTAGGGCTTGCTGAATAAATCTAAAAACCTTTTTGGATAAGGCTTTTAGACTTTTTTTCCCTCAAAAAGTGCCGACCATTGGAGTGATTGGGGGAAAATTCAGGTAATTTTTCCCTGAAAATTAGGTAATTGACCACCTGAAAATGGGTAAAACCCCACACCCCACACCCCACACCCCACACCCAGCCCCTAGGCAAAGCGTTTTGCCGCAAACCCTATTTACTCCTCCTTACTAAAAACCCAGATCTGATAACTGATCACTGATCACTGATTACTGACAGGCTGTGGTGGATGTGGAGAAATTTAGTCATTTCCTCCACTGCTAGAGGGCCACTGATGCGATTGCCTTGCATTCTCTCGCAACCTAATTCTTGCAGGATTTCTAATTGTTGTTGGGTTTCTACTCCCTTGGCGATCACTATTAAGTTAAAACTTTTCGCTATCGCCAGCAATGACGAGATAAAACGGGTATCCTGGGGATTATTACTCAGGTTTTTCGTTAAAGATTGCTCTATTTTCAGTTTTTTCACGGTAAATTGACCGAGATAGGCGATCGACGCGTAACCGCTGCCAAAATCATCGAGGGTGATCCCAATACCCAATTCCTGCAAATCCCCAAGAATTCGACCAGTTTCACGGCTATTTTCTAGTAAACTTGTTTCGGTTATTTCCATCTCCAGAAAGAAAGGCCCGATTTGGGTTTCAGTCAAGACTTCTTTGAGGATGGTGAGCAACTGGGGATCCCGCAATTGGTGCGGGGACAGATTGATCGAGATGGGAGTGTATAATAATCCTCGCTGCTGCCATATTTGTGCTTGTTGACAGGCATTTTTCAGCACCCAACGATTAAGCTCAAGGATTAACTCGCTTTCTTGGATTAAGGGTAAGAAACGATTAGGAGCGATTAATCCGAATTGAGGGTGTAACCAGCGCAATAATACCTCTAACCCTTCCACTTGTCCCTGAGTCATATTAACTTGCGGTTGATAGTAAAGAGCTAATTCATTATTTCTGATTGCCTGATAGAGAAAATATTCAACTTTAGAACTACGAGTATTTTTAGGGTGAACATTAACTGACTCTATCCTGGAGTTATTATTGATATTATTCTTGACCGCTACTAAATTTTCCTCCAGTTTCTGTAAAATTATTTTTCTGTCTGTGCCGACGGGGGGACAGATAACTGAACCTAAATTTAATCGCACGGCTAGGGAGTGATTTTCGATTTCGTAATTATTTTCTAGGGTTTTAAGAATTCTTTGACTAACTTTTTCCAGATCATTAGCCTTATTAATTTGTGGCAGCAGGATAATGAATTCGTCCCCTCCCCAACGAGCGACTATATCCCCCGATCTCAAATTTTTTCTTAACCGTTCACTGACGATTTTTAATAGCTTATCTCCCAGTCGATAACCTAGTCGATTGTTGACATTTCTTAGCCGCTCTACATCCACTAATAACAGACCGAGCAGTTGATTACTTTTCTGGGCATTATTAATAGCATTTGACAGATATTCATTAAAGATAGAACGGTTAGGCAAATTCGTGAGAGGATCTAGGAAAGATTCCTCTTGAGTCCTGTTATCAAAACTAATGGTCTGGGATGGGGAATGATGGAGAATTAGGGTACTTTTTGTGTGGAAGTTATCCCGGCTATAATTTGCTTCATTTTCCGTCAGATCCACTCGTAGCTGTCCTGAACTTTTAACTGGTGCTTGCTCTATTTTTTCTTGACTGGCTATTAAATGAAAACTGGCATTTATATCACAGCCAAAGTTAATTAAATCACCATCTTTTAATTCATGAACCAAGCATTTAGACCCATTGACATAAATACCATTATGACTTTTATTCCCCTCTAAATCACCATCAAGAATCCAATAGGAAAAATTTTGGCGATCAATACTCTTTTTAATTAAAGTCGCATGATAACGAGACGCATATTTGGAGCGAAGAACAATTTGATTATCGGACTTACGGCCGAGAGAATATTTCATGTCTTCTAGGGTAATTGTTCTTCTCCCTTGAGGATCTTCCACAATGAGGAGATAACGGGAATTGGATGAACCATTAATCATTTTTTCGGTACCTCGACAAAATATAAGTTAATATGCTCCCTCAAAAAGTCATGGCTTATTCGTCTTTGACTTAATTTATTTTCTCAATAAAGTGTTGGGTGTGATTCGGAACAGTTCCTTAACGGCAATTGCGTCACATCTTCTGGTTTCAAGGCCTGAGTAACCCAAAATCTTTGTACCTGTTCAAATTCTGTACTAGGCCGATTATAGTCGATAACATGGCTAAATGCTCGGTTTTTGATGGTAAAGATTGGATAAAGGTTCGCTCTTCAAGCTGTCGAGGGGATATTTATAAATATAACTTAAGAAGGAATAGCCAGCATCAAAATTATCTCAAACTAACTGTACCCCTAATTCCTTGGCTTAAAGCTGACCCCGCTTTTAGGGGGTCTTAACGAGTAATTTAGATAGGGCTTGCTGAATAAATCTAAAAACCTTGTTGGGTAAGACTTTTAGACTTTTTGTCAATCAAAAAGTACCAGTTGTGGGAGAGATAGGGGGAAAATTCTGGGACTTTTTCTCTGAAAATTAGGTAATTGACC
>NZ_JAPZQJ010000332.1:0-2252 GCF_027530405.1 Microcystis sp. LE19-41.2A
AATGGTAAAACCCTTTTAAAATAAGGCTTTTGACCTGTTAAAATCCGATGTTCATGCTGCGAAAATCGGATTGGGACCATCAAAAACCTTGCATTATCCTTATTGTAGTACATAAGTTGGTACAAAAAAGAGAGGGCAACAAAGCCTGAAACTCCCGACGACCGGCTACTGACGACCGGCTACTGACTCCTAACCCCACCAACAAACTTTTTGCCGCAAACCCTATTTAGACCATGTAGCTGAATACTGGAGCGATGCTTGTGCCAATTTACCCAGTTATCAGCACTTTGTTGAGTGGATTCCTGTAACTTTGATTCCTTTTTGCCTCTATCTCAAACATTGCTGCTGATGCGTTTCAAATTTGAATTGGCGTACCAAGATTGGCCATCTCAAAACTTTGAAAACAGCGAAAGCCTTCAATTTTTTTTAGGGATTGTAACATGAGTGATTACCCCGGATTTTCAGTTATTAAATCTAGTTTATCTCAACCCCAGAAAACACCTCAATTAACGACAGAGCATCACGATGGCGATACCGATACCTAAACTTAAACCGACCAGCACTTGAAAAGGAGTATGACCAATTAATTCCTTTAAACGTTCCTCGTTAAATTCCTTGCCCCCCTGGAACATTTCATCGATAATTTGATTGAGAATCCGGGCCTGTTTTCCTGCTGCCTGACGCACTCCAGCCGCATCATACATAACAATAATCGCAAAAAGCGCAGCGATGGCAAATTCGGGACTAGACCAACCCATCTGTAATCCTACCCCAGTAGCCAAAGCCCCCACCAGTGCCGAGTGAGCGCTAGGCATTCCCCCCGACGAGACTAGATAGCGCAGACTCACCTTACCATCACGGATTAACTCAATCAGCGCTTTTAGTCCCTGGGCAGTGAAACAAGCTAAAAGAGAGATTAGCAGTATTTGATTGTGTAACACCTGCTGGAAGTCCTGCATAATCTCATTCGTTTAATTTAATTTTTACGATTAACAATATACTCGGCGATGGCCCGTAAAGGTTCAGCGGCCTCATCGTAGCCACTCAATTCATTGATGGCACTATCTATTAACTGTTGAGCTTGCTGGCGAGACCCCTCTATCCCCCAGAGACTGGGATAGGTGGCTTTTTGTGCCTGTAGATCCTTACCGGCGGTTTTGCCCAATTCCTCCTTTGTCGCCGTGATATCGAGAACATCATCGATAATTTGGAAAGCCAAGCCAATATTTTGAGCGTAACGGGCTAATTTAGCTATATCTTCCGCTTTTGCCCCCGCTAAAACTGCCCCCGACACCACAGAAGTCTCCAACAGGGTTCCGGTTTTCTGAGTATGGATAAAACCGAGAGTTTCCGCCGAAATATCGGGTTTTCCTGCGGATTCCAAGTCTAAAACCTGACCCCCCACCAAACCCGCTGCCCCGACCGTGCGACCTAAACGGGCAATTACCTCTAAAATCTGTAGGGGAGGTACATTACGAGTCTGGGTAGCCACATACTCGAAAGCGTAGGCCAGGAGACCATCCCCGGCTAAAATAGCGATATCTTCGCCAAAAACCTTATGGTTGGTTAATTTCCCACGTCGGTAATCATCGTTATCCATGGCGGGTAAATCGTCGTGAATTAATGACATAGTGTGAATCATTTCTAGGGCGCAAGCGGTGGGTAAAGCCATCTCTAGGGAACCCCCCATCAATTCACAGGTAGCCAGACATAAAATCGGCCGCAGACGTTTGCCGCCAGCGAGGAGAGAATAGCGCATCGCCTCGTAGATTTTGGCAGGATTGCCGATAACTAAAGAGCTATCTAAAGCTGACTCGACAATTAACCGCTTTTCCTCCAGATAGGAAGCCAGAGAAAAGCTCTCGTTTTTCCTCACTTCTACTCCTCGTTCGCCCCTAGTAACCATGTCTTTTTGTCTTGAACCGACTGCTTTTAAAACTATATCAGGAAACTCCACCTCGATCGGAATTAAACTGACCGCTCCCTTGTCCCCTAAGCTGTTGACTGTCTAAATTACGCCTTCAGACTGCATGGGAGTGCCAGAATTGACATTCTGAACACTTGTACTATATTTTCCCAGACGGAGATGGGCCAATTTTCTTTTCTGATGCCTATACTTTAGACGTTCATAATCTGAGATTTATTAAACTTCTGAAATCGTAGAGTCAGCAAGGAATCCAGTTCTTTTTTATGTTTCAAATGGGCATCATTCAAACATTCATAAATGGCTGAAGAAAAGTCAGAAAAGTTTT
>NZ_JAPZQJ010000561.1:0-1552 GCF_027530405.1 Microcystis sp. LE19-41.2A
ATCCAACGTACCAAGAAGGAACCAGAACAGATGACCTAACCTTGATCCTACAGGGTGCGATCGATCGAGAACGCCGTCGTCTGTTACATTGGTTTCTCATCTGTCAGATCACGGGTTTGTTATCTGGTGGGGTCATATCCTTTTCTCTTAAAGGTGAACCCCTATCGGGAGCGGGTTGGGGATTGGGCATCGGTAATCTCCATTTCGGGGTGTCTGTCGGTTTTCTATCGAGGAAATAGTCGTTACCCGATAATCACGCTTAAGGTTGCGACCACGCAGTTGCCGTGAGACTTCAGACGTTCGACAAAACGAACGTCTGAAGTCTCACCCTGTCAAATCATCTCCTTACCACCCGGCCCGCTTTCAACAAAATCGAGTATGTCTTCTGGATACTGAAAGTCTTCTGGGATGCTGGCCAACGGTGAAGTTAGGCAGATGGCAACTTCAATTACTTGCGATTTTTCCAGTATCCAGGCTCACGACTGCAATGCATGACTGCCAAAATCAGAATGTAGTCTTGCTCAATTGTGTAGAGAACACCGTAAGGAAACTTACGCGCCATACACCGCCGAACATCTTCATCAATTGCAGCGTAACGGGTTGGAGACTCCCTGATCCGATAAACTGTATCCTCGATCGCGTTTATGAACGCTTGAGCAACCTCAACTCTCTGCTCTGTGTAGTATTGAACTGCTTCAGCGTATTCATTCAGGGCTTCAGGATGAAATACGTACCTCATGGCTCAATCAGCCGTCTGACTTGGGCTAAAGCGTCTTCGCCTGGAATTGGTTGAATAGAACCATCTCGCACCTCATCTCTTCGGCGCTTGGCTTCAGTTACCCAAACTGCCTGAATTGCTGAGTCGGTATCGAATTCCAAGCTTTCCACCAACTTGTCTGCTAGGAATGCTCTTGATTCGCTAGGCAGCGACAATATTTCCTCAGTCAGTTGCTCAATTGATCGCATAGTCCCCATCCCTCGCAGAAGGCTCAATCCTGAATGAATTGTATCAAACTTTGACATGAGACGAATTTGAGGAAGCAATCGTCCACCTCAGATCCCACATTATACGGCTTGGTTAGTTGCTCGAAACATTTCGCACCTCTTCGACTAATTTATGCACCTCTACTCCTGAAAAGTGCCTTTGCCCACAACCATTCCACAAGTTCTCAAATTGCTCTCTAAAATGTTTATACCAGTGAGGATCTCGATCGGGTCGCAACTCAAAAGTAGGGGCAAACGAATCAGAGTGGTGTGGGTACATTTCAACGATTATTCGTCCATACGGCTCATCAGGGTCGATCACCACTATGCCAAAGGCTGGTTTGTATGGAAGTAACCCTAATTCGATTTTGTCAGAAGCATTGGCTAGCATCCCAACTCTCTCAAGGATAGGACGCAGCGTATCAATAGACCTCTTGCATAATTTTTTTATGGTATAATATAAGCTTTTGCTTTTTTCTCAATTCTTAGATTGAAGTGGAAAAAAGAATAAAATGTGATCTTAGGTCAGGAAATCATCTATAATTTTGCTATGTTTATTAGCAAAATT
>NZ_JAPZQJ010000606.1:0-11177 GCF_027530405.1 Microcystis sp. LE19-41.2A
CCTTAAGAGTTCTCACCCAAGATAATAAACCCTGTTGTCCTCGCGGTAATGTCCATAAAAGCGGGAAAATTTGCCACCAGTGTTCAATTTCTAGGCTATATAAATCTAACCTTTGATCGTCGATTTGGGCATCATGAGCGATCGGCATTCCTCCCCCATAATAACGACCATTTCCGATCGCTATTTGTAGGGTTTTAACTTTGATATTTTGGCCATCAATACCGATCATAGCGGTAAAAGGACGAGTTTTACTTAATACCTGTAAAGCTGTCCAAGCGTAGGCCAAAATCCCCAAACGTCGCTTTAAACCCTTGTTCAGTTTTTGGGTAATTTTCACACTTAATCCTAAACTAGCCACGTTGAAAAAGTATTTATTATTTACCCAACCTAGATCGATATATTTTAAATTACCTTCCGCAATAATTCGACAGGCTTCGGCAATAGAATTCGGTATCCCTAAAGTCCGGGCTAAATCATTAGCCGTTCCCAGAGGTATAATGCCTAAAGGCAGTTGAGTTTCTACCAACATATCCGCCATAGCATTAAGAGTCCCATCGCCACCACCGACAATAACTAAATCAATACTAGAGCGATATTTTTCCAGCAAAAAAGGTATATCTTCTACCTTTTTCAAAGGGACGCTGATAATTTCAAAATCCCAATTATTGAGCAGATCAACAGTTTGAGCAAAGTTTTCTTTACCCTTGCGCGAGTGACGATTGATTAGTAGTAAAGCTCTTTTAGTCATAGGTAAGTTTCTCAGCAGTGCAGGGATAAAGGTTATGTAATTAGGAGTTGCTGAATAAATGTGAAATATAGACGAGGTAAGGGTTTTAGTGGCTGGTTTTGCGAAACAGGTGCAAGTCCTTTAGGGGCGAAGCATTCGGGCATAACCTATCGCTGAAACCGTAGATTTTCTATCCGAATCCTTCGCCCTTATTTTTTCAGCAAACCCTAATTAAATCAGAAAAAATATCAGGTGATTGTCAATAATTTAGCCCCATTGATCACTAAATTTTAGTTAATAGCCCTTTCTTCGAGAAAATGTTCTACCATTGCCCCTATGTATGATAGCAAATTCAGACCCTTCAAGGCCATGAAACGAAGATAATGGCAGACAATTACTTGATTTTACTGATAACGGGCGTTTTTTCGGGCTTATTAGCGGGTTTATTCGGTATTGGGGGTGGCACTATCTCCGTGGCGATCCTGTTAAATTTGGGCCACAGTTACGGGGAATCGGTGGCTACCAGCAGTTTAGCGATCGTTTTCACTTCCCTAGGAGGTACGCTCCAAAATTGGCGATTAGGTTCCCTCAAATGGCAGCGAGTTCTCCTCTTAGGTTTACCCGGGATTTTTACGGCATTTATCGGGGTCTATCTGGTCAAATATAGCCCCAAACACCTCCTAGAAGCGGCTTTTGGTTGTTTTTTACTGCTCAATATCTATTTAACCAATCTCAAGCAAAATTTAAGCCAAAAAGAGCCAGTTTCTGCCATTAGATTGAATCCTAATCTAGCCTGTCTGCTAACCGGAGGAATCGCTGGATTTCTAGCCGGTATTTTCGGAATTGGCGGTGGGGCGATCATGGTGCCACTACAAATGATTTTTTTGGCAGAAAAGATCAAAATCGCCATTGTCACCAGTTTAGGTGTGGTTTTACTCAATTCGATCGCCGCCTGTTTCGCTCATGCCCAAGCCAGTTATATTCTTTATCTACAAGGGATTATTTTAGGTATCGGTGGTTCCCTAGGTGTACAAGTAACCACTCGTTTTTTACCGAAATTACCGGATCGATTGGTGCGGATTACTTTTTATATTTTTCTGCTACTGATGGCCATTTATTTCTTCATCCGCGCTTGCTCTTAGACCGCATCAACGGACTCGTTAAATCTCAACTTTCTAACCTTTCTAGTCTCTCCCTGATTGGCTTTTTCCGTGTTCATCAATAAAAAACGGAGAATACTTGACAAATTCGGGGGGGGAGAATAAAGGAGACATAATTTTAGATGCCTATTGTGGGTGTGGAACGACTCCATCAAGTGGTTATTTATCTAAGGAAAAGTGACTCCCCCAAAGTCCGACAGAATGATTATAAACAAGGGAAAACCTCTCATCAATTTGAAGTGATTAGACTCTGGGAACAACCCTCGGAACCCCTATTAAAGGCTCCCGGACTGTTTCCTTTTGCCATACTTGCTCAAGCTGAGAAACAAGAAAACTTACTGCGGCAAATTGCCCAAGAAATCGAGCAAATCAGCGATAGTCGAGAACAAAGTAATCTGGCTGCATCTACCGCAATTCTAGCCGGGTTAGTATTAGAGAAAGACATCATTCAACGATTATTGAGGAAAGACATCATGAAAGAATCAGTTATCTATCAAGAAATCTGGTCGGAAGGTTTACAAGAGGGACGACAAGAGGGACGACAAGAGGGAGAAGCTAACCTAGTTTTACGTCAATTAAATCGGCGTTTAGGGGACATTTCTCCCGAATTATTGCCCAATATCCGCAGTCTTGACCTAGAACAGTTAGAAAACTTGGGAGAAGCTTTGTTAGATTTTCAGTCACTACAGGATTTAGAACAATGGCTGGAAAATTGCCGAGCTAGTTAGTACAAGTAAACTAAATGCTGTCTATCCATTCCCATGGAAGCAGCAAGCTCTCAACTCCCTTGAGAGTAGTTCACATTTTAATCTATTCCGCGGTAGAGATCGGCAATCGCTAACTCTAGGTTAATACTTGACAGGATTACGCGATCGCCTGTCTCGTAAATAGTCGTTTCCCATATCCCCAGAGAATTACGGCGACGGCATTCCACGCGCTGGATTTCTTGGGAAATTAATACATATTCTTCTAAAGTTTCTATCTGTTGATAATCTTGGAATTTTTCGCCCTTGTCAAAAGCGGCCGTACTGGGGGAAAGCACTTCCGCAATTAGTTTCGGATAGCGTTTCAGATAACGATCTTGGCGATCGCGCGGATCGCAGGTAACAAAAGCATCGGGATAGTAATAAAACTGATCTTGATAGTTAACCTTGACATTACCCGAGTAAAACCGACAGTCTGTAGAGTCGCCGAAATGTTCGTCAATGACTTTGAGAAAATTGAAGGCGATGCGCTCGTGATTATCCGTACCGCCGGCCATCGCATAAACCAAACCACGTCGGTATTCATGACGGATCTGACTCTGGCGCTCGATAGCGAGATATTCTTGGGGACTGATGTAGTTGGGAACTGCGATCATAATCTCTAGGGGAAAGCCTACTATTAATCATAGTACGAGAATAGCTCTGGCTTTTTTATTCTTTGTGTGATCAGTTTAACTTATATGTATGGCGGCGATCGATCTTTGTGTCCTTCGTGTCTTTGTGGTTCCTGACCCAGAGGGCTGATAAACCAGCGCAAGAGGGCAAAATCTTGATAAACTGAGGGGATAACTATCCCCAGACAATCCCCATGACCACTCACTTTATTAGTGCCGAAATCGACCTACAGGAAACCCCGCAACAACTGCAGCAAGAAATCGAAAAAGAATTAGCCAAACGGGGTGAACCCTTGCGTTGGGCAATCACAGAAGTGGATAGCGAGAATAATCAAGTCAAAGTCGAAGCGATTGTCACCACTGCCTCGTGAATTCCCGTCCCTATACCGCCGTACTAATTATTCCCACCGGCATCGGGGCAGCGATTGGCGGTTATGCTGGGGATGGCATTCCCGTGGCCAGAGCGATCGCCCAAGTTTGTGATCGCCTAATTACCCATCCCAATGTCCTCAACGGCGCACAACTGTACTGGCCTCTGGACAACACCTATTATGTAGAGGGTTACGCTTTAGATCGTTTTGCCCGGGGGGATTGGGGATTAAGTCCCGTCCATCAAAATCGCATCGGGTTACTATTCGATCGCGCCATTGAATTTGACCTCTTGCAAAGACACCTTCAGGCTGCCGATGCTGTCCGGGCCACCCTAGGCTTAGATCTCACCGATTACCTGATCACCGATGCCCCCCTAAATGTGCAGTTGCGAGAGGCAGCCTCCGGGGCCAGTTGGGGAACAATTGGCAATCCCGACAGCTTGCTGCGGGGAGCAGAAAAACTGATTAACCAAGGCCGGGCAGAAGCGATCGCCATTGTTGCCCGTTTTCCCGACGATCCCGATAGCATTGCCCTGGCTAATTATCGCCATGGTCAGGGGGTGGATCCCCTTGCCGGGGCCGAAGCGGTAATTTCCCATCTGGTGGTGCGACAATTCCAAATACCGGCAGCCCACGCTCCCGCTTTAAGTCCGCTGCCCCTCGATCCGCAACTTTCCCCCAAGGCCGCGGCCGAAGAAATCGGTTATACTTTTTTACCCTGCGTTTTGGTGGGTTTGAGTCGCGCCCCCCAATTGGTCAAGCGGCCCGGTCCCGATGCTATTTGGAGCCGGGAGGTGGACGCGCTGATCGTTCCCGCCAGTGCGTGCGGTTCTAGCACAGTTTTGAGTTTTTGTCAAGAAAAAACTGTACTGATTTCCGTACAGGAAAATAGTACAAGAATGAAGGTGGCCCCGGAACCCCTAGGGGTGAAAGCAATTAGGGTACACTCGTATATGGAGGCGATCGGTGCGATCGTTTGTCAACGGGCAGGGGTTAACCTAGCATCTCTTCGCCCTAATTTAAACTCTTTACGCTGTTTATCCGAGAATCCGTGACTAATTCCCCTAATTCCGAATTTGATCCCCTGACACGCACACAAGTCCTCACCATTATGGCGGTAACGGCGATTATCTTGCTGGTAGTCGCCAAAGTTTGGCAATATTTCGGTGCGATCGCTATTCCCGCCATTCGCTGGACTCTCCCGGATTTCCTGTTCGGATTAGCCTTAGCGGGGGCAATTAGTGGAATTAGTGGGCTTCTCTATCGTTTTTGGTCTAGTTATCGCCATAGTGCTAATGCTTACTTAGAATTAGTCATTAAACCTTTAGCTTGGCCCGATTTAATTTGGATTGGATTACTGCCAGGGTTAAGTGAAGAATTATTATTTCGCGGGGTGATTTTGCCAGCTTTGGGCTTAAATATCTTTGGTTTAACCGTTTCTAGTCTAATTTTTGGCATCCTCCATTTTAGCGGTTCCCAACAATGGCCCTATGTTATCTGGGCAACTGTTGTCGGTTTTGCCCTCGGTTATACCGTCATCATCACCGGTAATTTATTAATCCCGATCCTCGCTCATATTATCACCAATCTCCTCGCTAGTTTTCTCTGGAAATTACAGCATAGGAGTTAGGGGATAGGGGAAGTGGGGAGATGGGGGAATGGGGAGAACAAATAAAACGCAATCTCCTGACTCACCGTTCGCTCAAATTTTTGAACTCCACCTTATTATCATGGCAAAAAAGCTTACAGCATAAAGTTTTCAGAAGACCTAGCGGTGGTTAACTTCGAGAAAATTAATACAAGGTGATCTCGAAGGGATCTGCTTCGCAATGTGCCAACTAACCTACTTAAAATCATAACTGCTTCATTTTCGTAGCGATGCCGCGGGCACAGCGAAGCTGACCGCCCAAAATAGTTCCTCGCTCCCCGCTTAATCGGTTAAAAGCCTTGCACAGAAAGCAGTTAGCCTCATTTATTGAAGCTCCCTAAGTTTAAAATAAGCGAACGGTGAGATAGGATTAGGTGTAATATCTTATTATTCCATGTCCTAGTGAGGGCAGATTCAGATACATATTTGGTTACATTAGTGCTGAAGAGGAGAACAGGAAAATGAGTAGTTCGACTAAAGACAATCAGGGAGCTAATATTTCTATTGGTAACAATGCCACTATTGGAGGCGATCTAGTTGGTAGAGATAAGATAGTCACTACAACTGCGACTGCTGAGTCGTCATTTTCTCAAGAAGAACTCTTAGAGCTTCTTAAACAATTAAAAGCATCAATCAAAGAGTCTTCCATCGATGGAGATGACAAAGATTTAGCCGTCGGTCAAGTCGCTGCTGCGATTAATGAAGCTAAAAAAGGAGGTATTAGCAATTCTCAGGAATCCCAAGAAAAATTTGGGCAATATCTCTCAGATACTAAAGATATCCTTGACAAGGTGAAAGATGTTGGGGAAATTGGAACTAAAGCTTGGCCAATTCTCGTAAAAGTCGCTAAAATGATCGGACTTTCACTTATTGTCTAATTTCTAGCATCATTGTTTTCTACATACGGTTAACTACTTTTGAGTGATGAGGTAATGGCTATGGAAGACAGTATAAATAACCAGAGTACAAGTATCTCCTTTGGCGATCAAGCAATCGTTCGAGGTGATGTTGTTGGTGGTAACAAATATGAAATTAAATTTTATGCCTTGTCATCAACTTCTGTAAGTTGGAGTCAATACCGTCAAGAGGATCGACCTAGCCAAGAAGATCCCTATAAGTTTCTAAGTTACTATGACACGACGGATGCTGATATATTCTATGGTCGGGAAGTTGTCTCGGATTTACTGGTTGCCAAAATCTCTAGTCATAAATTAGTGCTAATTAATGGAAAATCGGCAAGTGGCAAAACATCTTTAATTAATGCTGGTATCATTCCCAGACTGGTAGAAAGAGGTTACTTTACCATCGTTTTTAGAGATTATGGCTATCCCACCGACCTAATTAAAGAGGGAATTAATAATCTTGAAAATGTCAATATCGATCTGAGTCATTGTCAGACAATGGCTGAAGTTTTAAATCAGGTACGCCATGAGTCGAAACGTCCCTTAGCGATTTTCTTGGATCAATTTGAAAGATTCTTTTTAAATTTACCAGTACAGCAGCGGGCCAAGTTCACTCAAGAATTTGGTGAATGCTTAAATCAGATTCAAGCTTCATCAATTACCTTTATTATTTCTATCCGCCAGGATTTTTATGGAAATTTAGGAGAATTTTGGGAAACATCACCAGAATTTAATACTGAGAGTTACTTCTATTATTTAAAACCTTTAAACAAAAGTGAAGCTCTCAGTGCGATTAAAAAACCGTTGCAACGCCTCTATCCTAATATTATCTACCATCCTGATTTATTAGAGAATCAACTTCTACCTCAACTTCTCAAGGGAATTAATGAAGAATCGCCTGAGCAAGTCGAACCCGTTCATCTTCAGATTGTTTGTAACCGACTGTTTGATGAAGCGAGAACAAGATATCAGGAGCAACTACAAGCAGGAGAAACAGTTATTATCGAGGAAAATCTCTATCAAGAACTGGGTGGTGTTAAGGGAATTTTGCAGGGATATGTGGATGTAATTCTTGACCAATTTCTGCCTCAAGAACGGGAAGAAGCGAAGTTAATTCTCAAGCAAATGGTTACGAGTCAAGGAACTCGTGCTTTTAAGTCTCTCACGGAAATTTCTCAACAAATTGGTAATGCTCAAACGGAAATAGAAGCAGTCCTTGAAAGGCTAGACAGAAGCCGTCTTATAGAAACAATCCCTGGGGAAAAAAAATATTCTTTAACCCATGAATATTTAGTGCAGAAAGTAAATAAGTGGTATGATATTAAAGAATTAGAAATTAAGAAAGCACAAGAACTTTTTGAGAGATGTTTCGCAAATTGGAAAGTTTATCGACATCTTATTCCTGTCAATCAATTTAAGGAGATTGAACCCTTTAAAGCCAATCTTGATTTAGATTCTGAAAAAGAAAAATTACTTCAACATAGCTTATGGCGATATTATAGCGACCGTGGCTTGAAAGGATTAATTGTTTTGCTCTTCTCCGTGATTTCTGTTTATTTAATACGGGTCATTCCGAATGATATTGGTCGTTTAAAGGTAGAATCAATACAGGGAGAAAATTTGAATCATGCCACAAGAGTATTATCTGTGGAAAAGGACGGTAATGTAAAAGAAGTAAAAGTGAGTTGGGGACTTCCAGATTTGGGGGGTTTGCCAAAAGGATTTTACTATGTTGAAGTAAAAAACAATGGCTATCTTGTTAGGTATCCAGTAAAAATAGAAGGATACAGGCGTTATTTAAATCCTATCACTATCCAAATACCAACTGATAAGTTATCAGGAAATTTAACTCAAGATATGGCACTTATCCCCAAGGGCCAGTTTTTAATTGGCAATCCCCTTGAAAGCAAAAAGGAAAAGGAAAAGGAAATTGAGTTAGACAGTTTTTATATTGACAAACATGAGGTAACTAATGCTGAATATAGACAGTTTTTGCAAGAGATTGAGGAGAATCCAGCAAAATATCAGAAATTATCTGGAGATCAACTTTTCTATAAAGAGAATCCCCAAAACCATAAACCTGACAGGTGGAATCCGCCTTTTTATAATAAATGGAGTAAAGAACCAGATGCACCAGTTGTCAATGTCGATTGGAAAGACGCTTTCGCTTACTGCGCTTGGCAAGGAAAACGATTACCAACTGTTTTTGAATGGGAGAAATCTGCTTATGGCATATATAAATCATCTGACAAACCCCAAAAATATAATTATCCTTGGGGGGATAAACCTGACCCCACTAAAGTTAAAGCAAATACTGGCGATAAATGGCGAGATAAGGATAATTGGGATGATCGCCATGCGGAGAAAGTTAAAAGTTATCCCGATGGACAGAGTATATACGGTGTCTTTGATCTGATCGGTAATGCTTTTGAATGGACAGATATTTGGTATGTTGGCTCGTTAGTCGATAATGACATATCTGCTTCTTTGAAATCTGATCATAACAAACAACCTGTTAAGGGAGGCTCTTATGGACAAGACATAGCTTTATATCCGATCCATAAAACACCGCACCTAATAGATATTAGCCAAAAAAACCTGCAATATGGTTTTAGATGTGCTGTTTCTAAAGCCGATATTTGACAAAAACCAGAAATTTAAAATACCCAGGGAAAATCAGTCATGAAACTTAAATTGAGACTTCTTAGAATTCACAAGGTGGTTTTAATTGCCTTAACAATCACTCTTTTGTGTGTAATTCCTGTTTTCTCTCAAGTATCTTACAAGGCAACAGTTAGTCGGATCGTAGAAACGACAACTGGAGTTCAATTAAGTCAAGCTTCCCAGCTTAACCCAACAAATAACGTCAATCAGTTAACTCAGAATATTTACACAAAGATAAAACCTCCGGGCAATCCGTTACCGAAGATTATCATCCCTTTAGGAACTACTGAGTTGAATAAATTCCAAAACACCCTGGCTTCTAAAAAGGTATCTGCTAACTATTATCAAAGTGTCGGTGAAACCGATGACATTGGAAAAGAGGGGGGGGTGTGGGAGTCAGTTAATGTAAACTCACTTCGTTCTACTGACCCGGCTTATGCTGTCGTTCTGAGTAAGCCTAACTACGGAAAAACTAACCACTTAACTTTTAGAGTTATCGGTATTAACAATAATGTTCCTATAATTAGTTTTGCTAGTCCCGATGTTGCCCTAAAAGATAGTATATCTGTTGATTTTATCGTAGATACAGGCAATTCTGGGTTAAAGTCTGAGCAGATTGGTAAAGCTGTTGAAGCCAAAGATTATCGATTACATCATCGAGATGAGTATTCTAATTTTCAAGAATACAAAGAGGATCTATATCCTGGCCTTGTAGAAGGACAGCCACAACAGCAAGTTCAGCGTCAGTTGCCTCGAAAAGTAGATTATTTGGTGACTATTTCCCGCTAAGGACGGTAGAAAACGATGATTAATAACGAGCAAATAACCAAAATTATAGCCTATTTTTTAGTTACGATTGCCTTAATTCTTGGCTTAAATGGATGGGGTAGTCAAGCATCTGCTCAAGTTACACCAATTACTGACAAAACCTTTGCCGAAGAAGTTTTAGAAAGTAATACTTTTGTTCTGGTTGAATTTTATGTACCTTGGTGTAGTCACTGCCGTATGGTTGCACCAGTCGTGGATGAGATTGCTGAACAATATGCAGGTCGCGTAAAGGTTGTCAAAGTGAACGCAGATGAAAATCCGCGAACTGTTAGTCAGTATAACATTCGCAGCGTTCCCACTCTGATACTCTTCAAAAAGGGTCAAAAGATCGATCAGATAATAGGTGCTGTTCCGAAAGCAACCCTAGTCGATTTCATAGAGAAACATTTAGGATCTAAATGAATAGATTGCTTATCTTCTGGATTTTTTGTCATAGTTTTAAAAAGCATTGAAACTTGGTCTAGGTTGAAAAATCTTAGACTTAACCGTTCCTACAGCATATTGCTCCTCTCACCGTTCGCTCAAATTTTTGAACTCGACCTTATTATCATGGCGAAAAAAGCTTACAGCATAAAGTTTTCAGAAGACCTAGCGGTGGTTAACTTGGAGAAAATTAATCCAAGGCGATCTCGAAGGGAGCCGCTTCGCAGTGTGCCAACTAACCTACTTAAAATCACAATTGCTTCGTTTTTGTAGCAATGCCCAGGCACAGCGAAGATGACTGCCCAAAATAGTCCCTCGCTCCCCACTTAGTCGGCTAAAAGCCTTGTACAGAAAGCAGTTAGCCTCATTTATCGAAGCTCCCTAAGTTTAAAATAAGCGAACGGTGAGTTCCTGACTCTTGACTCCGAACTGCGAACCCCCAACACCCTAACACCCAACCTCTTTTTTACTTTTTACCTTTAAAAACATGGAAGTGCAATTTCGCGAATTTAATCCTTTTGATGTCTGGTTTTGGCTGGAATTTTCCACAGTTCCCTCGAATATAGAACAGCAATATGTAGAAGAAGTTTTTGCCTCTTGGTTTTATTTGGGTAAATTAGGGGCTTTCAATGCCGAAAACCTACAGGTACAAGAGGTAGGAGTCGATATTAGTTATATGGAATACGATCCAGATATGGCCGAAAATGCCTTTATGTCACCGATGCACAATATGACCGATTTTGAATACTTAGGTACTTGGGGACGTTGTTGGTTTGACCTTGGTACTAGCGATCTTATTGCTTTAGATATTTTAATCAATGCCTTGACCCAATTAAGTAAGGATTTTGTCGATATTAAACGTTTAATTATCGGTGGAGAAAATCAAGATTGGCCAATTAGCGATCGCAGTAATTATCTCTTTAGCGAATAATTAGGGTTTACTGAAAAAGTTTCTTGGTGGGGTCCGTATTCTCCGAGTCAGGAGTTTATTTTTATTTATTTATTCTCCCCACACCCTACACCCCACACCCCACACCCCACTTCCCCACTTCCCCACTTCCCCACTTCCCTAACAA
>NZ_JAPZQJ010000013.1:0-6052 GCF_027530405.1 Microcystis sp. LE19-41.2A
ACCATGACCGAGATATTAACGCCAGTAAAAATATTTTGGCCGCAGGGCTTGCGGTGTCAGTCTGTAGAGCGACCATAAGACCAGAACAGAGTAAATCTGGGGCGGCAGGTGCGAAAAATCCTTCGGGAAAGAAGCAGAAACCTAAATCGTGAGGTTTGGGAATCGCCGTCCGTTCACGGCGGTGAGGATGTCAACGAGTCCGGCACGGAAAAACTAAAAGAGAGAGAACGGCTCAACAAGATGACCGAAGAGGAAATAGATCAAGCTGCCCGTTCCGATCCCGATGCGTTACCGGTAGAGGATGAGGAAATCTGGAAACAAGGTAGATGGGTGGGTCCTGAACCTTTACCTGAATTGGTTAGGACTGGCTGAAAAAGTAAGGGCGAAGCATTCGGACAGGAAATCTCCGGTTTCAGCGATGGGTTATCGAAAATTTGGGTTAAAACCCCGTCCTTTTAGGACGGCTTTAAGCTACAATGGAAAAAGCGATAACCAAGCTAAAAACTGAACCTTGACCACAGATAGTAGGGGGTTTTGTTCAGAAAAGAATTCCAATTCGGCCTTGAACGAGTAAAACTTTCTAGGAAATAAGGTTGAACATGAGATTTTTTCGACTTGTTCAAAGTGGCCGGAGGGCATTCGGACACTCAAAACGGACGGGTCGAAAGAGTCAGACTTAAGCAATTAAGCGTTTTTCGGTGAAGCGTCAACCCCGTTCAGCGACCACCCTTAAAAAGTGGCGTGGTGAGGAATCGCCGTCCGTTTTACGGCGGCGAGGATGTCAAACCCGAATGCTTCGCCCCTACAGGACTCTGCGATTATCGATTAAAGTCACCACTTGCCATCCTGACGTAATTGCCGATTACTCTTGACAAGTTGCTGGTTTTGTGCTTCTAGAAATTCCACCCGTGCCTGAGTGGCCTGCAATTCTTTGACTAATTCCCGATCGACCGAGAGGGGAACCGAGGGGCAACCAGTGCAACTCTGGGGGACTTGGGGGGAAATAAGCGGCGTAGTGGTCATGAATTGACTAATTTAGGGCTTTTAAGCGGTAAAAATGGCCCACAGGACCGGTTCCTTGACCGATAGGGAGGGAATGATCGAGGGCGTTAGTAACGTAATCCTTGGCTTTTTTCACCGCTATTTTCAGGTCATCACCCAAAGCGAGGTTAGCCGCAATCGCTGCCGATAGGGTACAACCAGTCCCGTGAGTATTATTGGTTTCGACGCTTCTGGTCTTAAAAGTTTCCCATTCCTCCCCATCAAAGTAGATATCAACCCCACGCAGCCGGCCTTTCATGCCGCCACCTTTCACTAATACTGGTGTGGCCGACTTCTGGAAAATAATTTCGGCGGCCGCTTTCATCGTCTCAAAATCATTGATCTCAATGCCACTTAAAAGCTGCGCCTCGTAACGATTAGGGGTAATAATCGAAGCCAGAGGAATTAAACTATCAAAAAGACTATCTATAGCCCGATCATCAATTAATTTGGCTCCTACCCGCGAAACCATAACCGGATCCACCACTAAACTGATTAAACGCCAGCGCTCGATCGCCTCGGCCACTGCTTCGATAATCTCGCTGCTGAACAGCATTCCTGTCTTAACCGCTGACACAGACATATCCCTGACCACGGCATCGATTTGGGCCGTGACCATTTCTGGACTTAGGGACTCGACGCGCTCGACCCCTAGGGTATTTTGGGCGGTAACGCAGGTAAGGGCGCTGGTGCCGTGAACTCGGTGGAAGGCGAAGGTTTTCAAATCAGCTTGAATTCCCGCGCCGCCACCACTATCGGAACCGGCGATGGTGAGGGCAATGGCAGTCATAGGAGGTTAGCGATCAAAAGGACGACGACGTTGCAAGAATTCGGGGATATCTAATCCCGCCGGTTTTGGTGGTTCGGGAGTCGGGGCCGGACTGGGTGCGGGGGCATTGATCACCACCTTGCTACCGGTGGGACGAGAGGGGGAATCGCCGGAAAAACCGGTGGCAATGACGGTAATTCTGACTTCTCCCTGCATTTTCTCGTCAATTACTGCCCCGAAGATGATATTAGCGTTGGGATCAACCACTTCATAGATAATTTCGGCGGCGGCATTGACTTCGTGTAGGGTGAGATCTTGACCGCCGGTGATGTTAAAGACTACGCCTTTCGCACCTTCGATCGAGGATTCCAGTAACGGCGAGGAAATAGCAGCGATCGCTCCTTCCTTAGCCCGAGATTTTCCGGAACCGATGCCGATGCCCATTAGGGCCGAACCCGCATCGGCCATCACTGCCCGCACATCGGCGAAATCCACATTCACCAGACCGGGGATAGTGATAATATCCGAGATCCCCTGTACCCCTTGGCGCAGCACATCATCAGCGACCCGAAAAGCCTCCTGTAGGGGAGTGTCGGCGGGTATCACCTGTAATAACTGGTTATTGGGGATAATAATCAGGGTATCGACCCGACTTTGTAAACCCCCCACCCCCTCATCGGCCTGATTAGTGCGACGACGACCCTCGAAGGTAAAGGGACGAGTCACAACTCCCACGGTCAAACAGCCGATTTCTTTGGCAATTTCGGCCACAATTGGAGCGGCCCCTGTTCCCGTGCCGCCGCCCATGCCGGCGGTAATAAAGACTAGATCGGTTCCTTCCAATGCTTGGGCTATTTCATCCCGAGATTCTTCCGCCGCTTTCTGTCCGATCGCCGGATTGCCGCCCGCCCCTAGGCCGCGGGTTAATTTTGTCCCGATTTGTAACCTCTGGGGGGCGGAGGAGTGGGCCAGGGCTTGGGCGTCGGTGTTAATTGCCCAAAATTCGATTCCAGTCACGCCACTGGCGATCATGCGGTTAACGGCGTTACAGCCCCCACCGCCGACCCCGATCACCTTGATCTTGGCGACATTACTTGGCACGATGCGATTACTACGACTTTCTTCTCGGGGTGTCATCTGTGATTCATGGGGGCGAGTAAATAATACTCCAGCATTATTCTGAGAGTAATGATTATCTTCGCTCATGGCTGAACTGGCATAATCGTTACTGTTCAGATTGGGATAGGTGGGAACGATTTCATTAATCGATGTCATTGGAATTGGAACACTCTTAGTACAAGATTCTGTTATTGGTTTGATGAATCAGAGATGCAATGTTAACACTATCACTAATATTATGTCGGTTCCAGTATCTACATTATCAGTTTCTGGTTCAGAAAATCATAATTTGGGGTTTTTGGCAATACATAAAGGGAATAATTGCGGTTATTTGCTGATCAATTCCAGTTAATCCCTACCAGTTGCCGTTACTTTGGCAACCATAGGGGCTGGCTGCGGTTTTAATTGTACAGTGGGAGCATCGGGATTGCTCAGATCAATGTAGATAATTCGCGCTAGAGGTATCTTGGATGACAATGACCGCGATTGTACGAGAGCGGTTAATTTTTCGGGCAATCTATCTTTATAAAAACCTAAATAGACCTGTCCCAGTTCGGTTTTTAGTACAAGATTACTAGGATTGCGCCAATCGATGGCGGTAACTTTAATTGATAAGTTATCAATTAAGGGATAAATTTTTTGCCACTGTTGTTGATATTGTCGGTCGTAACCAAGCACTTCTAGGCTAGGTAATTGGTTTTTGGGCAGAGTTCGACCATAATAGCTTTGAGGAATTATCGTTCCGGTGGCATCTAAAAAGCCTTGCTGTTGATGAGAACGCCAACGGGCAACAGGTTTTCTTTCTTGAATAGAAACAATCACTTTCGGGGGTAATAATTGCCGCTCGATCTTAACGTCGGCAATAGCGGGAATAGCTGCTAATTTTTCTCGCAATTGATGGGTAGGTAATTCCCAGAGAGACAGAGGATAGCTTAATTTTAGCCAAGCACGAATCGACTCGGGCGACATTAATTCCGTGCCTGCGATTTCCACCTGTCCGGCCTTGGTAATTGTCCAATAGGGTGAAGTCATCCCCCAAGCTAATCCCGTCGCTAAACCACTAACCACCAGAAAGCGACCCAAGGCTTGCCACACCTTCGATCGCCTTTGGTGGCGCAGGTTTTGTCGTTTTTGTTCTAGGGAGAGGGAAGAAAGGATTTGATCACTCATAGGGAAAATCTAGGACAGTTTTGCTGTTATCTTAGGTCGCGAGGTGGGCTGCTGGCAACTCGATCGCTACTCAAATAACCAGTTTGACAAAGAAAGAGATAATAAATGTTATAACAGTAGTAGTCTACAGGCGTTCTTTTGTCTGTCTCCAGTAAACCTAAACGCTCCTTTTTGCCAAGATATTTCGACGGTCAGCCAGAAAGAGCGTTCTGGCAAGAACAGCCTAATTTATCCGAAAATTACCTATGGTTATCAACAAACGCGGACTTGTTCTCGGTGCTACAGCAGTGGTCCTGTCTACCGTCGCCGTCACGGGGGCGGGATTCCGTCTCTCCCAAAGTCAAGCTTTTTTTCAGGAAAGTCCCAAGGAAACCGTTGATGAGGTTTGGCAGATCATCAACCGCACTTATTTAGATGGCACTTTTAATCAATCGGACTGGAACGCCATCCGCAATCAGTATTTAAATCGTTCCTACAAAAATCAAGAGGAAGCATACACCGCTATCCGCGAGATGTTGAAAACTCTCAATGATCCCTATACCCGTTTTATGGATCCCAAAGAGTTTAACAATATGAAGATCGATACATCGGGAGAATTGACCGGGGTAGGGATTCAACTGACCAAAGATGAGAAAACTAAGCAGTTAGTCGTGGTTTCACCCATTGAAGACACTCCCGCTTCTAAAGCTGGTGTGCTGCCTAAAGATGTGATTATCGCTATCGATGGTAAATCTACCGAAGGTATGGAACTGGAGCAAGCGGTGAGCATGATCCGCGGCAAAGTGGGGACAAGCGTTAAGATCACGATTCAACGGGGTGAGGAGAAGAAAGAATTGACTCTTACCCGGGCCAAAATTGAAATTCACCCGGTGCGCGCCCACACGGAAAACACCCCGATCGGTAAAATCGGTTATATCCGTCTTAATCAATTTAGCGCCCAAGCTAGTGGCGATATGAGTCAAGCGATTCGCGAATTGGAAACCGAAGAGGTGAAAGGTTATATTCTCGATCTGCGTTCTAACCCCGGCGGTTTACTCTACGCCAGCATCGAAATCGCTCGGATGTGGATACCTGATGGTTTAATTGTCTCTACGGTCGATCGCAAAGGAGTGACGGAACGTCAACGGGCTAACAATCAAGCTTTGACTAATAAACCGCTGGTTGTCCTCGTCGATGGTGGTTCCGCCAGTGCCAGTGAAATTCTCTCCGGAGCTTTACAGGATCATGATCGGGCGGTTATTGTCGGTACGAAAACCTTTGGTAAGGGATTAGTGCAATCGGTACGCAATCTCAGTGACGGTTCGGGATTAGCGGTGACAATTGCCAAGTATCTCACCCCCAAAGGACGCGACATCAATAAAGATGGTATTCATCCTGATGTGGAGTCGGAACTGAGCGAGGAAGATCGCAAAAATCTTCAACAGGAACGGGATCGGGTGGGAACCTTCCAGGATCCTCAATTCAAGAAGGGTTTTGAAATCTTGGAAAAAGAAATCACTGAAGGCCAAAAAACGCCCACCAATACCGCTAAACAATAGGTTGACATTTGCCCGCTCGAATTAAACCCACCCGACGGGCGATCGCTTCTCCCCGCTCGGCAAAGGGACCCCAGTATTGACCATTGACTGGGGTTTTTCCATTTTCTAGGGCTATAATCTGACAAATTCCCGTATTTTCCTGGACAATGTACCAGTTTTGTGCGCTATTATCCATAGATTTTTCTCCTTATACCCCAAACCCTAGGGTTGATTCATAGTAGGGTTGATTCATGAATCAACCCTTCCCCACACCCCAAACCCCACACCCCAAACCCCAAACCCCACACCCCAAACCCCACACCCCAAACCCCACACCCCACACCCCACACCCCACACCCCAAACCCCAAACCCCACTCCCCACACCCCATACCCCAAACCCCAAACCCCAAACCCCAAACCCCAAACCCCAAACCC